>NZ_JCAQIA010000011.1:0-93455 GCF_059621085.1 Halochromatium sp. NSM3
GCGTCATCATCCCCTTTAGAGCGCGTGTCTGGGCGCACAATAATTACGGCAAAATCTATTAGCCAGTACTGTCTTAATCCCCTTTAGATCGGGTCTAGGTTCGGACCCAAAAACAATTTAAGGTCAACCATCAAAATGGGTCTTAATCCCCTTTAGATCGGGTCTAGGTTCGGACGCCTAAGGCTGTCGAACTCGCCAATTGGCTTGGTCTTAATCCCCTTTAGATCGGGTCTAGGTTCGGACCATGGACAAGGCACGACTACAGGAAAGCAAGAGTCTTAATCCCCTTTAGATCGGGTCTAGGTTCGGACGAGTCGATCAGTCAACTAGCATCGAAAGCAAGTCTTAATCCCCTTTAGATCGGGTCTAGGTTCGGACCTGCTCGACGCCAGGGAGCCTTTATAATCAACAACCTGCAAAGGGGGTTGCAGAAAATTTTGGCGACCTGAAAGTTCACATGCAGCGCATCGGTATCGAGCTGTCCAGATCAAGAGGTTAGAACCGGCAGACGGAGCGGTCAAGCGCTGGGTGTCGATGCTGATCGAGCCGCCAACTGCACACTCGAGGTAGAGGGATGTTGGGCTCGGCACATCGCGGCTTCCGCACGTCCCCCTTAAGACTTCAGTAATGCCTTCATCAAGGCCTTGGCCTGATCGTACTTGTCGGGGTTGGTCTTGTTCGAGAGGTTTTCTCGTGGCTTACGACCAAGGAAATAGGCGATGCGCTCGGCGTTGCTGCCAGAGGGATGCGGCATGCCGCGCAGAACCCGCGGTGGCCGCACGCCATGATGCGCTGCAACCCAGCCGATGGCGGCCTCTGGCTTTGGACCGAGCGGCACGATGACCGCGTTTTGCAAGGTGTCGAGCATCGGCATCAGGTGCGAGGTCATCAGGTCGCGCAGCGCTGGATGGCCGGTCAGCGTTGGGCTGCTGCCACCATAATTCTTGCCGTCGACGAAGGTCGGAAAGACGATGGCCGACAGGGATTGCAGCCAGTCGCGGTGCTCGCCGAACAGACTCGCGCAACTGTTGATCCCGAGATAGGCATTGAGGCCGACGCTGTCGAGCATGGCGATCAGCGGCTCGCGCATCGTGCCGCTGAAAGCCGCACCTTCCCTGGCCTTACGCAAGATGTCCTGCTCGGCGCTGCCAGCCTCGATCTCGGTGCGGGCAATGCGCAGCGCGTTATCGGCCTGCGTCAAACCGGGGGTGATGCCGAGCAACACGACCTTGGCACTGGGGTTCGGGTATTCAAACGGCGCGTAGTAGATGCTCAGTGGGCCGTCGCGGCTGATCAGCAGCTCATCGGGTAGGGCTGCGGGCTTGCGCGCGCCGGCGCCCGAAGCGAGCGGATAGCGGGCAATGGCATCGCGGTAGCGTGGAAAAAGAGGCTGGAACATCTCAATGACTCCTTTTGGGTGGACGGCCAGGTCGGCCTTTGTGCTTGGTACGCGCGGGCGGTTCTTCAGCCGCGCGTCGGTCCTGCTCGGCGACCATCGCCAGCAGGGCTTGGGTGAGACTGGCATCGGAGGGGAGGTCAATGCCGCCGGGTAGCCATTGGCGGCCATACTGCTCGGCATCGAACTGCATTGGCAGCGGATAAACACGGATGTCATCGCGCGCGGGCTGGATGATGTCATCCAGGGCGGCGAGCAGCTGATCAAGATCGCGCGTGGTCCCCACCACCAGGAACACCGAATACTGCAGCGCCATGCCGGAACCGCGCACGGTGCGATGCACGCGCACCAGGCGCTTGGGATCGGCGATGTCGTAGGCCAGCAGATAGGGGCGGCGTTGATTGGCGGGCATGATGGGGGCCGGTGCTAGGTCGCGTTGATGAGCCAGCGATGCAGGCTGTTGGTGATGTCGCGTCCGCGTTGGGAGATGCGCGCGGCGCGCGACTCGAACAAACGCACCGTGTCGATATGTCGCGGCAGACGCAGCGGCTCGCGGCGATGCTGCGCAGCATCAAAACGCCGACGCAGCCAGCCGATGCGCGGTGGTTCCAGATACCACATCAACAGCTCAGCCAAGTCCCGTGCCAGACTGGGCTCGCCGATCTGGCCAAGCTCGGTGTTGCGACCGAAGCCCAGATCGTGCAGATGCGCTGCGGTCCATTGGTAGGCCAGCGAGCGCAGCCATTGGCGGGTGCGCTCGGCGCCACGGCTGCCACCATATTGCTGTGCCTGATGCTCGATCCAGGCGCGGCCGGTGCGCGAATCGCGCGCGCCCTCGGGTGCGCCAAGCCGAGCGCTGGCCCAATAGGCGATGCGAGCGCGTGTTGTGGCGAGCCAACGCCCATAGATCGCCTCAGCCTGCGGCAACATGAGCAGCTCCTCGAAGCGCCACAGCAGTTCATCGCGCTCGCCGGGACGACCCAGCAGGCGTGCAGCGATCTCACCGTCGTCGCTGACAAAGATGACACTGATGCCCTGCTCGGCACAGGCCAGCAGGGCCTCGCTGCTCCAGGACACACGGGTGCTGCTGTGCACGCGCGAGAGGCGTTGCAGCGGAAAGAACTGTTCAGCGCGCTCCTCGCGTTGGATGCCCAGCGCGCGCCCGGCAAGCCAGATGCGGGTATCGCTGCCGGCGGCGATGTAGAGCGGCCGGGCGTCGAGCCGCACTTGCTGCGCCAGTTCAAGCGCCTGCGGCTGACGGTTCTGGGCGGTACGTACCATCATCGGTTTGCAATCTCCTTGGCATCCTCGGCGGCGAGCGTTGGCAGGGTCTTGCTCGCGACGGCGACCTGAGCGCCGGAGGCGGCGAGGCGCACCGCCAGGGTCCGACAGAGCCGCCGTAGCAGCCGACGCTGCGAGCGCACAAACAGCTCCCAGGCCGCATAGAAGTGTTGCCGTCCGCTCTTGCCGAGCAAGCAGGCCTCACCGTCGCGGCTGAACTGATCGGCGCGCAGATGGCGGCTACGGAACTGCGCCCAGACCCAGGCGTCGACCAAGGGGCGTAGCGGCTCGATCAGGTCCGAGGCCAATGACTCACGACCGAAGTCGAGCACATGGTAGTAGCCGATGATCGGGTCCAGGCCAGCGCCATAGCAGGCGCGCACGGCTTCCGAGTGCAGCAGGGTGTAGCTGAGCGAGAGCACCGCGTTGACGGGATCGCGCGGTGGCCGGCGGTTGCGGCCGGTGAACTGCAGCTCAGGCGCGAATAGCGCGCAGTAGGCGCTGAAGTAGGCCGCCGCGCCGCCACCCTCGATGCCGCGCAGGCTGTCGATGGCGCTCGTGCTGGGATCGGCCGCGCGCCGGCGCGCTTGCTGCAACTGATCGCGGGCCTTGAGCAGGGCTTGGCGCAGGTCCGGGCGTGCCTCCAGTGCGCTGACCAGCAGGCGTTGCTGGCGGCGCAGCTTGCCGCTGACCAGCCGTCGGGTCCAGG
The DNA here is from genome assembly GCF_059621085.1 of Halochromatium sp. NSM3. NCBI lineage: Bacteria > Pseudomonadati > Pseudomonadota > Gammaproteobacteria > Chromatiales > Chromatiaceae > Halochromatium > Halochromatium sp. NSM3. Next base: position 3,387 of record NZ_JCAQIA010000011.1, read on the forward strand.
CCAGGCACCAGGTAGGATCATCGACCCGGCGCAGTTGGCCGATGCGCCGAGCGCCGTCGTTGTGAGACGGACCATGCACCTGCGCAACCTTGCGGGCATGGCGGCCACCGAAGATCACCACGCTGACACCGGCCTCGGTCAGGTTGGCGAGCAGGCTACTCTCCAGCGTCACGGCACTGCGCATGATCACCGACTCAAGGAGGTTGATCGGCACCGTGCCACGGCGCTGCTCATCGGTATAGATGGCCAGGGCGCGGCCCTCAAGCTTCAGGCGCGTGTCGCGGCGATCGAGATACAGGGTCGTCATCGGCGTTATCCCACATAGAACCAGGGTGGATCGACGGGCTTGAGGCCCTTGCCGCGCACGCGCACCTTGCCGCGCGGCTCTAGGCGCAGCAGGAAGAAGCGGTCTTCAATCGGGTCGAGCAAGTCTTGGATTTCGCTGACCAGCGCGCGACGCTCGGCGTCGGTCAGGAAACACTCGAACACCGACTTTTGGCGGCCGCTGGCATAGCCCTTGAGGACCTTCAGGGCGTCGCGCAGCCGAGCGTTGTCGGAGACGTCGTAGGCAGCGATGTAGAGCGTGCGGTGTGGCATGCAGACAGGCTAGCGCCGGTCTGCCGGGAGGGCTGGAGCGGCAAGGTTGCCGGCGACCGGTTGATCCGTCTGGGGTGGATTAGCGTTGCCAGAATGGGGCTTGTGGCAGCTGTGGAGCCAGGCGCTTGAGGCCGGCGCGCGCCGCTTGGGTGTGCAGCAGTGGGATCAGCGCAGCCTCGATCCAGCCGCCAAAGGCTTGCCAATCGGCCTTGGCGATAGGCTGATCGCCATGGGCGAGGATCGAGTAGTTGCGCTTCTTCAGATGGTCGAGCATGTGACTGCCCTCGGCGTCGACGAAGGCTTGCACCTCGCCCCCGAGATGATGGGCGGCCAATGCCCAGGCCATGCGCAGCCCAGCTTGGCGTTTGCCGTCCGGGTTGGCGGCGATGGGCAGGCTGTCCGGGATCTGCTCGGCGCGAAGATCGCTGGTGTCGATGCCTTGGGCGCCGAGCAGCCATTGCGCGGTCCATTCGAGCAGTCGGTAGCCGCGCGCGACGGCATCGTCATAGCGCCCTTGGGCTGCGCGCCGTTGGGTGTTGAGCCAGAGATCCCAGAGTCGGGCCGGGGTGCGCTTGGGGCTGTCCGGCGCGGCATTGAGTTCCTTGAGGGCGGTGAACAGCGGGCCGATGACCGCACCGGCCTCTTGGCCGAGGCGTTGCCGATAGAGCTCCAGGTCCTGCTCGGCAGCGGCATGATCGAACCGATCCCAGGCATCGAACACCCGGCTCAGCCCACGCGCGAGTTGCAGCTCGGCGCGCAGCTGGCCATCACGCGGCAGCGGCAACTGAGCAAACCCATCGGCCGCTTCGCCATAGGCATAGCGTTGCCAGGCGTCGAGGAACGGCCGCATCCCCCGGCGCAGGCGAATCCCCTCGACGCCGACCGCCAAGCCCGCCTGGCTGCCGTCGGAAACCTTGAGCAGATCGGCCCGCAGACCGGTGATGACCTGCAGCGCGATGTCTTGCGCCTCCACCGCCACCATCACCAAGGCCGCAGTCATGGTCTTGGTGCCGCCGGTGTAGTCCGCCACCAGTGCAGCGCCCGGGAAGCGCTGACGCAAGCCCTCGATGGTCGTCGCGATCAGGGTCACGGCCTGATCGAGTTCATCAGAGGGGATCTCCTGGGCGGCGAAGGCCTCCGGCGCAAGGCCGAGTTGAGTGGGGATATTCGGCAGGCGCTCGATCACCTCGGCCCCGCAGCGCACCTCGACCGGCGTGCCCTTGCCGGTGATGGTGCTGATCGAGCCGGCGCGACCAGTGGTGGCGTCGGTGCCGCTGGCGAAAAACTGCACGAAGGTGGGCGCGCACTCGCGGATGGCGGTGAGGATCGGCTGGTGGGAGCCGCCGACGGTGCAGAGGAGGATGGTGTTGTTCATACCTAATCCCAGCTCGCCCGCTCTTGGGCGATGTAACGATCAATCTCTTCGCGGGTCCGTGGCTTGTTCGGCAAGGCATCGATCTCTTGAAACAGTTCTGTCAGCGATTGCTGCGGCTGCTCGACGCCCGAAGTTCTGGATGCCGACGGAAGATCACGCTCCTCGATCACATCAACACGAAACGGCAGGTCACTATCCTCAAAATCAGCCCGCAAGCTTGCCAGCGCCAGATCGGGAATCGGCTCCGAGCCCATCACCAGCAGGTCCAGATCGGAATAACGCCAAGCGCGCCCGGTGACGCGTGAGCCGAAGGCGCGGACTTGGCGATGGGGAACATGCCGCGCCAAGATGCGACGTACCGTCTCGAGCTGGTCTGGGTTGAGGTCAAGCATCGCTCTTCGCTCCACGTTCGCCTAATCGTTGCAACAGATTCTGAGCATCCTTTGCGAACGCCGGAATCACGGAAGCGACTTCGATGGCCTTGGCCTCGTCGTAGGTATGCGAGGTCATGTTGCGTTTGTCGCGATAGACCATCCAGGCATCGACATCCTGAACCAGCCCTTGCTCAGCACCGGCGCGCATCAGCTCCCGCCAGGTCATCGAGTCCACCGCTTGCGCATTCGGCAGGTCGAGCTGCAGCCGACGCTTGAGCATCTTCCAGCTCAGCTCGAAGGTGAATTCGAAACGCTGGATGCAGGCATCGCGCAATTCCTCGTCGTGTGGGCAAGCCAGCCACCGCGTTAAGCCCCGGTCGAGGGCGGCGGTGGCTTTTTGCAAGGGGGTTAAGTCAAGCATCATCTTACTTGGCCTTTGCTCTGACTGCAGTGATCAGATCCTTGCGCATTTGCTTTTTCTTGCTGCCTGGCCAGCCAATGAAGCCGTGGATCTCTTCGGCCAAAATGGCGAGTTCCGCGCAAACATCGCCTGACCAATGCTCCTTCGCCTCCTTGAGCAATAGCGCCAGTTGGTTGGCAAGCTCTCCGCTCTTCTCGTTGCGCCCGGCGGCTCGATCCTCGGCCAAGCGCTCGCGCAGGTCCTCGAGCTGGAGGGCTTCGTCGCTCAGGTTGGCACGACGCTCGGCCTTGGCCTGCTCGGCTTGTGCCTCGCGCGCGGCGGCCTCTGCACGTTGTTGCTCGCGGGCATTGCGCTCGGCGGCAAGTGCACGCAACGCGATGCGGCGTGCATGGATGCGTTGCGACCAGGCGGTGGCATCGACACGGGTTTGATCGGCCAGCGCCTCGCGTAAAGACAGGGGCCAGTGGGGTAGCGGCTTGCCCACCGGAGCCGCCTCGATCAGCACCCAGCCGAAGGGCAGCATCTCGGTGCGCTGCTGGATATCGCCGGCGGCAAGCCAAACCGTTTTCGTTGTGGACATTGTTTCGTAACGTGTTCGTTGGGTCTCTGGATCTTTGCCCATGTTGATCCGGATATCTCTAACGCCATCCAGGGTCAGCGACTCGGCTCCGCTGTGACGCCCGACGCGCAGCAAGAACGCCTGATTGGCCTCCAGTGCGGATTGGCGATCGGTCAGCAGCTGTTGCAGGGTGTCGATCCAGTCGGCAGACAGATAGCCACGGCCTCTGAGTTCCAACGTCTCGCGTTGAAGGATCGGGCGGTAGAACCGGTTACAGGCCGCAGCAATGTCGGCAAAGGACCAACGCAGGGTCGAATCGGGCAGTTTCGGACTCGACAGGCCAGCCACGTCCTGGATGCCCAGTTGGCCCAGGAAGGCCTGTGGGCGCAACAGTGGCACGCATTCGAGCACCTGGCGTAGATTCTCCGCCTGGGCCGGGATCTCGCGGCCATCCTTGATCACCGGCTGGCGTTTGCGGTTGACCGCGTAGCGCACCTCGGTGGCGAAGCTGTCTGGGTCGCTCAGGTCGCGGGCATCTCCGATTTGGACCAGACGCATCGGGTCGAGGTCGAACTGACGATAGTGGAACAGCTTTTCCTGGAGTGCCCGATTCCGCTGACGCGGTGGCCTCGAGTTGACATCGGCTGGCAGTGAACGACCAGCGTTCTCAACATCCAACAACGCGGTGCGAATGGCCCCCTTGAGGCTGCTACCAGGCAAGATCGGTCGGCCGCTGGCGGCATCCGTATAGGTGCGGGCAATCGCCAGCTGGTTGATGATCTCGCGGCCGCTCTCCTCACGTTGAGCGGTCTTGCCGACGCGCTGCTGGTATTCGGCGGCAATGCTCGGTAGTACCGGCATGGCGTGCTCGGCCTCGGCGATCAAGGCCTCGCTGTTGCGGTGGAAAAACGCCTGCACCTGCTTGATCAGCTGCACCGTCGGTGCCGCCCCGAGCACCTTGGTCAACTCCTCGCGGGCCGCCGCCGGCAAGGCCCGCAAGGCCGCCTCGGGGCTGAACAGATAAAGATCCTCGCCATCGATCACATAACCGGTCGGCTCCAGATCCTGGCCGGTGCCGATATGCACCGGCGCGAGCGCAGTGATCGCCAGTTGATGGACGGCGTGTCGCTGCTCGCTCATGGCGCAATCTCCTCGGGCAGATGAACCGCCACACAGGGCGCATAGCCCTGTTGCACGGTCTCGGGGATGACCTTCGACAGCTGGCCGTTTGCACCCAGGCCCTGACCGATGATCGGGTCACTCGGCAGACTGGACGGCGTCAGCAGGGCGCCGGCGCGTGCCAACAAGACCGGTGTCTTGAACGGATTGCCGAGCTGGACCGCGGCATCGCCGTGGCGGCCGAAGCGGGTGAAGACCTCGTAGAAGCTGCGCTCGGCGCGGCAGCCCTGGCCTTGCGGCGCGCAGGGGGCGAGCGTCAGGCAGGCATTCGGATCGGGTTGACCGGGCCAGGGCGCGGGCAGCGGCTCGACCTCGAACTTGCCGAGACCGATGCTGGCATCCCGGCCAAAGCCGACGCTGCCGATGTCGTTGAAGAGATCGGTCAGCGTCTCGGCGCTGATCCGCTCGGCATCGAAGACCAGGCGCAGACAGCGATCCACACCGTCGACTGACCAGCGCTGCATCTGGGTGTAGGGGGCGAATTCGCCCCGGCCGGTGGTGCCAGTCAGACGGTTGATGCTGTTGTGCGGTTGTGGATGCAGGGTCATCAGCGCCTGTGAGTGGTGCCCGGCGGGGGCCTCAACCGGCGTCGCCGGCGCACTGACCGCGATCACCTCCGCCTCGCTTTGGCAGTGTCCGAGCCACTCGGTCATGGGTCGTTCCAACGCCGCAAGCGGCAGCCAGAGGCGCTTCTTGATCTGCTTACGGTCGGTGCCGGCAAGCTCGGGGAACAAGGATAAGGGCAGCGCCGGGCGCGGCAGATAGCCTATTGGCAGGGCATCGGAGACGACCGCAAACGGGCGCCCGGCGGTGTAGCCCTGCAAGCATTCTTGCAGAGACGCATCGCCATCACGATTGCGCAGCGCCCAGCACAGCTGACCGAACAGCATATCGCCGAGCAGCGGCGAGCCGAACGGCGAGCGCAGCTGTAGGCGCAAAGTGAGCGTATCCATGCGTGACTCCACTTAGTCGAGGCTGAGCTGGTCCAGACGCGCCTGCAGATCCTCGCCCTGCAAGGCAAGCCCGGTGAAGCGCAGCTTGCCGTAGCCGCGTGAGCCGGAGCCGCCGAGGCCGGTGAGTTCGAGCAGCTTGAAGCCGACCAACAGCTCCTCGAGCAGATCCTCCTCACCATGGACCTTGAGGGTGAGCTGGAAGTCGAAGCGTGCCCCGGCTGGAACCCGTTCAGTGTTGCGCGGGTTCTCGGCAACGCCGGCAATGCGGTCGATCGCATTCTCGGTCTTCTGCTCGGTGAGCAGCAGATTGCGATCATTCATCTCGGCGACCCAGGCGGGATCGAGGTTGCAGTCCCAGAACGCGAGCCGGGTGGGACCGATCTCCTTGAGCAAGGCCTCGTCCGGATCGCCCTCGGGGGCGCCGCCGAAGAGCTTCAGCAGGGCCTTGCCCTGGTCCTGCTGCGCGTCCTCGAGCTGGCCGATGTGCTGGAAGCCGAGCGGTTTGCCCTTGGTGAGGCCGACCACGCCGGCGCGCCATTCAAGCAGGCTGCGCATCTTGCCCTTGAGGCTCGAGCCGGGGATGTAGGGCTGGTTGGTCACCGGGTTCTTGATCACCGGGTTGTCGGTGCCGCCGATGTGCATCTCGGTGTTGCCACCGCCGATGTGCAGGCCGCTGAGCAGTTCCAGCGTGCCGGTGATCTTACGGATATGGGTCAGTTGCATGATGAAGCTCCGAGGGACCGTTGTTATTTGTTCTCGCTGGGACGCACTTCCTTGTAGAAGCCCAGGAAGGCCTCGAAGAAGAGCTTGGCGTAGCCGAGGGTCTTGGCGTCTTCCGCCTGGCGCAGACAGTGCTCGAGCAGCTTGACGAAGTTGGCATCGACCAACTGGCGACCCTCGGCGTAAGCGGCCTTGGCGTTGAGCATGAGGATGAATGGGCGCACCTCCTGAAAGCGCGCGTCGTCGGTGCCAACCTTGGTTTGCCACATCACCAGCTCGTCGTAGAAGCGGCGCAGCTGGCTCGGCTTGTTGCGGCGATCGTTGCTGCCGATGGTCGCGGCACAGCGCTTGGCGATGCCGTTGAACAGCTCGGGATCGAGCGGGCCGCTGAAGCGGATCTCCTGCACCGAGAGGTCCGGCGTATAGGCCTCTTCACGCGCCCTGCCGCCCTGGTTGCCACCGCGATAGCCACCACCGCCCTGGGCGCGTCCGCGCGGATTCTGTTGTCTGATTTCAGCCATGCTGGCGTGCTCCTAATCGCGTGTTTGATAGAGATGCGTGAACAGTGGAATGCGGTAGCTGCCGCCGAAACGCTCGATACCACCTGCGGCAATGACCTGCGCCAAGCGCTGCTGCAGGCGGCGGCGTTCCTCGACCTTGGAACGGTCGCGTAAGCCCGGTGCGCGCTCGAGCATGCGCGCCGTGCGGTACGCAAACTGACTGTGCCAGATGGCGTTCTCGGGACGCTGGTGGACGTGCTCGGCCTTCTCGATCAACCCGAGCAGGCCGTAGATGAAGCCGGTGCTGAGCGCCAACTCATCGGCAAGCGCCTTAAGTTCGGCCCCAGCCTCACCGAGCGCGACGAACTCCGACCAAGGGACGGTCTCGCCGAAGCAGGTGACGGCGTTCTTCTCCGGGCGCAGCCCCTTGGCCTGCTCCAGCGCCTGCTCGCCCAGGGCGGCTAGGTGGCGGATCGGCAGTCCCGGCTTGGTGGTCGAGAGCCCGGCGGAGAAATGGATCGCTGGGTTGTCGGCGACATAGCGCGCAAACTCGTGCTGCAGCCGCCGCGCCAGGGCCATTTGCGAGCGCCAAGGGCCGATCAGGAAGAAATCATCGCCACCGGCGAAGACGGTGTAGGTGTTGGGATACTCGGTGGCACAGAGCCAGGGCAGGTAGACGGCAAAGAAGGCGTTGGTTTGCCGGGAGAGCGCGGCCATCTTGGCGAAGGTCGGCTCTGCGAGTCCTTGCTGGAAGATCAGCCCCAGGTTGTCGATGTCGCCCTTGAGGGTGCTCAGGGCACGAATGCCCACCCAGCGCTCGCGTTCATTGATCCATTGGTCCTCGCAGGCCAGATGATTGAGCGTCTTTGGCTCATTGGGCGAGACATCGCCATCGGCCTCGGGATCGCAGCGGGCGTATTTGTCCTGCTCGTAGGCACTGGTTTCGGTGCCGCTGAAACGCGGGATATAGCCATTGATGTAACGCCGGGCATAGCCGTTCCAGAGCGCGCGCTCGCCATCGGCGGCGGGCAGGCTGAAATCCCAGGCGCGCAGCAGATTGTCCTCGCGCACCGCCGGACCAAAACGTCCGCTGTCGGCCTCCTCGCCGGTAAAGCTGATGCGATAGCCGAAGAGGTCAACGTCGAGGGTGTGCTGGCCGATGCCCTCGCGGGTGACCAGGAGGCGCTCAAACTGAGTGAGCCAGTTGCCGATGTTGATCTGATCCTTGGCCAAAAGGCTCAGCGCCAACGCGCGGCCCTGATGCACCTCCTCACGCTCGGCCGGCGAGCGGCCATCGATCTGGCAGACGCCGAGGCGGTTGTCGAAGCGATCGAGAAAGCCCTCGAACACCGGCTCGGCCGGGGTCTCGCTACAGAGCCCGAAGCGTTGCGCCTTGGCTAGATCGAGCTGGGCAAAGAGCCGCTTCATCAGCGTGCGGAAACGCTGATGGCTGTTCTTCGGATCACCGCGCGCGCTCAGGAAGTCGTTGCAAGAGGCCTCGAGCCAGGCCAAACCGACACCGGCCTGTCCAAAGCTGTGCGCGAGGAACCAGGTATCGAGGGTGCGGCGCACCTCGGCCAGCGCGCTGCGTGTGGCCTCGGTATTGGGCGCGACGATGAGAAATTTGCCGGCCGCGTTGATGATCTGGCTGGTCGGCGGCAGGGCCAGCGCATCGAGCACACGCATGGCGGCGCACTCGGTGAGTAGACCGACATAGAACGAGCGCCCGCGTAACAGCTTGGCGGCCCGACGCTGGGTCTCGCCACCGGCAGCGAAGATGAAATCCTGGATGCCAAACAGATCGCCCTGGATCAGCAGCAACTTGGGTGTATCCCAGTCGGCACGCTGTTGTTGGGAGTCGATGATCGCCTGCGGCTCGTCATCGCTTGCCTGATGCCAGCGCCAGAGTGCGGTGGCCAAGGCCGCCACCGCCTTGCTGTGATCGTAGAGCGAGACCTCGGGTTTGACACCGAAAGCGGTCGCGGCCGGAATCGCGTGCGCGTAGGTCGCCAGCAGCGTGTCGAAGTGATCGAGCCACAGATCGAGCCGGTCCTGATGGGAGTCAGGAATCGCTTTCAGGGCTTCGGCAAACTGGTCCCAGAGCGCTCGGTATTGCTGCGTCGCCTTGACGCGGTCGCGTTTGTTCGGCTCACAGGCTTTGGCCGGCTGCGGGAAGATCGCCATGGGCGAGAGCGGCTGCAGCGCATAGCGGTAGTTCAGGGCCGGCTGCTCAGACGGCGACTCGTCGAGGCGGATCTGCTCGAACAGGGTGAGCTGCCGCGAGGAGAAATGATCGCCGCCCGTGGACGTACCCTCCTCAGCATCGTTGTAGCGATCGAAGGTCTCGCGCTCGAAACCGGAGGCGACCCGATCCGCAGTGGCGATGAGCCATTGCAACGCCGTCTCGGGCTTGTGGTGGCGGGCGGCGGCGTTGATCAGCGAATCATCGACATCGGGTGCATCCCAGGCCGCGAACGGGGCGACATCGGTCCCCACAAGACGTGGAAAGTGGCGCTCGAGCAGGTCGATCGCGACAGCGGTGTAGGCGCCATGGCGGTGCGTGAACCACTGCCGGCCACCGGCCTGCTGGCGGCGGGCGTACTGGTGCAGATTCGCATCCAGCAGCTCGGCACCCGGATCGAGTCCGGCGCGCTCGGCGAATTTGCCGATGTCGTGAATCAGTCCCGAGAGCGCGACGCGACTCGAGGCGGCGAGGAGTTCCTGTGGTGTCATAAAACGTTTCCGATCAGCGGTCCCATTCAACAGCGACCTGTGTCGCCAACAAGCGCCAACACAGCGTCTCGTTCATCGTCCAAGCGCCTGCCCAGGCGGCAACCTTGCGGCCAGATCATCCCGATGGCAGAGGGTTATGGCGTGGTGACGCGCAACAGCATGCGCTCAACAGAGGCGTACAAACCGGGAAGATCTTGCTCGATCACGCTCCAGACGAGCTGGGTATCTAACCCCAGGTAGCCGTGGGTCAAGACATTGCGAAACCCGGCGATGTCACGCCAGGGGATCGTCGGCTCACTGGCTTTGATCGGATCACTCAAACGCTGGGTGGATTCGGCCAGCGTTTGGAGATTGCGCATCACGGCATCTTGCACCAGATGTGAGCCGACAAAGGTCGCATGGTCACCTCCGGTGTATTCCTGAATCCGCTCAATGCCTTCTTTGATGTGCCGTAGCAGCGCCTCATCGGTCTCCTTTCCCGGTGTCATAACGGTTGCGCCTCGCGCAAAATCCGCTCACGCAACGACGGCGCGAGGCTCGCTTCCGTGACAACGTCGACGTTGCGCTTGGTCAACTCCTTCACATCCATGAGCAGTCCGCCCAACGCTAGGCCACTCTGACCGGAGGGAAGCGAAACCAACAGATCGATATCGCTTTGGCGCTCGACATCAATCTCTCCCTGCGCCATCGAGCCAAAGACGCGGACGTCTTCAATGCCACGTCGGGCGGCGAGCGCTCGGATGGCGCGTCGATGTTGTTCAATGAACGGATGCATTCACCAGACCTCCGTCAGATAACCTTCGTCACACAGTCGATTAAAGCGTTTCTTGCCTGTCACAACGCTGGGCTGACGGGACATCATCCGCGCCAGTCCCGCACCAGATCCCGCAGCTGTTGCAGTTCCGCCGGCGGCACCAGACGGATGCGCGCACGCCGCGCACGGGCGATGAGCGTCTCGGTCGGCTCACGTGCGGAGAGCAGCCAGGTGTGGCCGAACAGCCCGCGCACGTCATCGCCGAGGCTGTCGAGCTTGTAGGCGATGGCGTTGTCGTTCTCGTCGCGGTAGCGCAGCGTCTTGCATTCGATGTGCAGGAGCTGGTTCAGGTGGCAGGCGAGCACGTCGAATTCGTTGGCCATGGCCTCCTGGCGATCCCAGTGACCCTCGACGCCAAGGCGCGCATCATGCACACCGGCATCGTGCACGGCGTGATAGGCGTAGTCTTCGAGCCAACCGCCGCGCACGAACTGCGCTGCGGCCAGGTCGGTGAAGCGGAAAGACGCCGAGCCGGGCTCCCAGGTGAGCACCTCAGCAGCGGCCAGCTGCGCCATCGCCTCCGACCAGAGCCCGCGTGGCGAGCGCGGAAAGGATTGCACCGGCGCCGCCAGACGCTCATCGCGGCTGTCCGGCAAGCGCTCCAGGGCCTGGTCGGCCAGGTAGTTCAGGGTGCCGATCAGCTGCTGCAGGCTGGGATCGGCGATGCGGCGGCCGAGGAATTTACAGGCGGCCTTGCGCGCTGCGGCGAGCCTGCTCCAGCTGGGATTATCGGAGACGGCGCGCTGAAATTGGAAGCCTTGAGCGCGCAGATAGGCGGGCACGTCGAGCACGTTGCTCATCGGCGTCGGTGCGGGGACCGAGGTCGGCCCGTCCTGGGCGCTGCTAGCCAGGTACTCGATGCACCGATGGGCGGTGTCGGTGTAGAGGATGCGGCTGGCCAGCCCGCGAAAGGCCTCGACGAAGGCGAGCGACATCAGCTTGGTGCCACCGGTGGCGTTGAGCACGATCGCGGTGTCGGGGTCGACGTTGAGCACGCGCTCGGCGACCTGATGGGCGAAGTGTTGGATCGCCGGAAAGCCGCTATCCGGACAGCCCAGGCAGCGGATGAGCTGTGCGTCTGCGTCACGCAGTTGGTTGGTGAGACGCCGGTCGGCACCGCGCCGAGCCATCTCTTCGGTGAGGACCAGAAACACTCGCGCCGGGCGTTCCATCAGGATCGGGATCAGGTTCTGCAGCACTTGATCGGAGACCAGCACCACCTGGGTACTCATGCGCCGGCCTCCTGGTCCCGATCCTCAGCGGCCCGGTCGTCGCTGTGCGGACCAACCGCCTCAGCGATGGACCCGAAGCGAATCGCCTCGGGCTCGATGCGCAGCCCATAGCGGGTGTGGGGACGGCGGCCGTCGGCCTGGATCAGGTAAGGCCTGGCCAGTGGCGCGCCGAGTGCCTTGGTCAGCGCCTGGTTGGCGCGCGAGCGGCGTTGATCGAAATCCTCGGCGCTCATGCCCTCGGCAAGCGCGGCCTCGGCGCGCTCGACGTCGCCGGAATGCGCGCCGACGATACGCCGGTATTCGTGGAGGTACTGCGCCGCGAGGCCGTCGCTGTTCCAGCGCGCGGCATGCAGCCCCTGTTGGCGCCGGCGCGCCATCAGGGCATAGAAGGCCAGTGGCGCGGGCTTGAGGCGGAGGGTCTCGCCGGCGGCCTGCAGGCGGCGGCCTTCGAGATCGATCAGCAACCGGGGTGGCTCGAGCGCGCGCTGGGCGGCGGCGATGCTGTCGCCAAAGCTGGCTCGGCCCTCCAGCAGGCGCGTCGGTAAGCCTTCGCGCAGGCGCACGAAGGGCACCTCGGCGAGGGTGACGCGGGCGTCGCGGGTATCGGCGAGGCGCTTGTCCTGGGTCTCGATGACGCGCGAATAGGGGGTCGGGTAGAAGAAGTTCCAGCTCTGCTCGAAGGGCGCGGCGACCAGCACATGGCTGAGACGATCCTGGGCGCGACCGAACAGCGACAGCGCATAGCCGGCGTAGTAGCCCATGGTCTTGCGCCCGCCGGCCAGGGAGACGTGCAGGGCGCAGTCGGGGTCGGCGGTGAGGTCGCGGACCCGCTCGATCAGTTGATCGGCCACACAGGCGTTGTCTTCAAGCTCACGGATATCGTCAAGCGCGCGGCCGTCGGCGTCGGTGATGAGCTGGATCTGGGCGGCGCCGAAGGTGATCGGTGGTAGCTGGTAGTCGCGGCACAGGCGGGCGAACCAGCCGGGATCCTCGGAGAGCAGGCTCAGGCGCGCGCGCTCGGCGCCTTCGACGGTGGTGAGGATCTGGATCTCGGTCGGCACGAAGGGCGGATCGGTGGCCACCGCGAGCGCATAGAGCGTCTCGGTGAGGATCTGCGGCGAGAGTCCGGAGACAGCGAGCAAGACACGCCGTGGATAGTCATGCGGGGCGCGTCTGGGTGGCTCCTGATCGGCATCCGGCAGGGGGCCATGCTCGTGTTCTGCCATGCGTTCGAGTTCCTTAACTGCGGGTTGATCCGTCATCCGTCTGGCGTGACGCAAAGGTTACCCCAGGATGACGATGACTGTCAGTGTTGGTGTCGTCGGTGCATCCCTGCCTCCTTGTCCCTGGCAGCGATCCCGCGACCCGTGGTGACGACAGCGGCGAGGATGCGCCTTGGTTGAGCGGCGCGTTGGGCTGGCAAGGTTGCGGCGACCTCAGTCGCGGGTGGTTTGGTCAGGGACGAGGCGATAGCGCCCGAGCCCAAAGCTGGTGTTCTTACCGACATGCAGCCATTGGCCGAGGACGATCAGCGGCCAGAGTGCCGGCAGACCGGGGCCACGCAGGCGGAAACGCCCGAGCAAGCCACCGAGCTGCATGTGGGTGCCCTGGCGCGAGGAGTAGCGGGTCCAGTCGACCCAGCGCAGATCGGCGTGCTCCAAGCGCACCTGCGCGATGGCCGTGCGCAGCGGCGCCTGATCCAGATGCCCAGCCTCGGGCTGGTAGTGCTCGAGCAGCCGCGCAAACCGGGTGAGGAGGGTGCCGAGCAGGGCCTCGGCATCGAGCTGTGGCGGGCGCAGATAGTGCCCGTGGCGTTTGAGCCGCAGCGGGGTGCGCAGCTGGATCGACACCACCGCCGGCGCTGGCCCCAGGGTGGCGGCGGTGGTGCGCAGCGGTTCGAGTCGGCCCTGGTCGGCGACGAAAACGCACTGCCAGTCCTCGCCGCCCAAGGTGGCTTCCTGCAGGACCTGGCGCAGCCGAAAGCGCCCGCCCTCGCGTCCAAGGCCGCGCTCACCGGCCCGTTGCAGGGCATGGATCAGATAGGGCAACTGATCGCCGGCGCGGCCGATCAACGTCAGACCGAGGTGTATGGCCTCACCGGGCGCGACCTCGCGCTGACCCGCCGGCGGCGGCTCGAGCACGAACGGATGCGGCAGGGCGTTATAGCGCTGGGCGGTCTGCTCGGAGGTGGGCGGCGACTCGAACAGGGTCGAGTAGACACAGTGCGTGCGCAGCAGGCAGCCGTCGCAGGTCGGCGTGCGGGTGACGCAGACACTGCGCCGCAGGCTGTGTCCGAGCAATCCGCGCCAGGCCGAGCCGCTGTAGGTCGGCAGGCGGATCGGCTCCAGCGCCTGGAACGCAACGCACAAGCGCTCAAGGCTCAGCGTTGGGAGGGCGAGGGCGGCAGGCGCCGGCTGGGCAACGCGGGAGAAGGCAACAGCGGACATGGTTCGACCCTGAAACAAGCGGACAGCAGGGTTGCAGGGTACCGATTCCATCGCGCCGATGGACAGCGGCAAGGTTGCCAGCCCGGCAGCACACCGATCACGATGCAGTCATCGCGACGCTGGAGCGGCGCCCATCACAGGAGTACACCCTCATGACACCAACGACAAACCGGCTTTGGCATTTGAGCCATCAAGTGCTGGGCAACACGGGCATTGCACTCGTACTGCTGACCGCACCGCTCGCCGCAACGGCGGCGGTTGAAGATGCATGGCCCTCTCGGTGTCGCGGCCTCAGCCGCTGTTCAGTGAACGCTACCCGGCACGGTGATCTGATCCAAAAAGGCGCCCAGGGACTGCTGATACTGAGGCTGTGAGCGCAGGAAACCCTCGTTATGGCCACCGCGCAGTTCGACGAAGCGCTTTGGCTGTGGAGCTGCCGCATAGAGTCGGCGCCCCAGCCGGACAGGTACGATCTCATCATCGGGACTGTGCAGGATCAGCACTGGAGCTTGCACGGACGCCATCTGCTCAACGGCCGGGAACGCCACCCGCAGCGGGATCAGGCGCGCGAGCAGCGGATAATGCACCTCCGCCAGGCTCTGCATCCGGTCGAAGCTGGATTCGACAATCAAGGCCGCCGGTGAGGTCCGCGCTGCCAGCCGGGTCGCCACCGCGCCGCCGAGCGAGCGCCCGAAGAGGACGATCTCTTCGGCTGGGATGCCGCGTACCTGGGTCAGCCAGTTCCAAGCGGCTGCGGCATCCCGGTACAGCCCATGCTCAGAGGGCGAACCCTGGCTGCGGCCATAACCCCGATAGTCGATGATGAACACCTCGAGCCCGAGATCGGTGAAGATGCTGATCGAATCGCCCCGGTGCGAGACATTGCCGGCGTTGCCATGGAAGAACAGTAGGGTCTGCGGCGCTGTAGCACGCGGTTTGGGCGTGCTCACCAGCCAGCCATGCAGCGCGACCGCATCCTCGGTGACCAGCGCGACCTCCTCGTAGTCGAGCCCCCAATCGGTCGGTGATGCCACCAAGCGCTCAGACGGAAAAAAGATCATCCGTGGCTGCAGCCACCAGAGCAGCAGGCCGAACAGGAACAGGCCGAACAGGGCGATGAGCAGCAGTAAGGAAGGCTTGACGAGCATCAGGCAAACGCCTCTCAGGCGACTGCACCGCGCTGCCGTCGCAACTGCGCCTCGGTCCTCACCGGGGCGTCCCGTTTGGCTCACCAGGTCTCATCGGATGTGTCCGGCACCGTCAGGTAGGTCTTCGGCAGATCGGTGCCGACAACCTCGATCACGCTGCTCTCGAAGAAGCTGCCGATCATCGCTGTTTGGCCGGCGGGATACTCGCCGATCGGGAACGCACTGCCACGCAGCACATAGGATCCCTCTCCCGGTGGCAGCTTGAAGAAGACCCGGCAGGGATTGGAGTGGCACATGCCTGTGTCACCCGGCGCGAGGGCGATCTCGCCCCAGTCGCTGACGAAGTGGCCGGTGGTGGCACACCCCGCGAGCAGCAGCGGGAGGACAGCCAGCACGGCGTAACCGCGCTGCATGTCAAGCAGGCCGGCGTCGAGTGCATTGATCGCCATGTCACATCTCCATCTTGAATCAGCGGAACAATCTCCCGAGGTCAGGCAACAACCCTGTTGGCCTTGGCGAGACGAGCAAGCGCGAAAGCCCCAGTGGCAAGACCGGGTGCAGTGAAGTCTAGTCCGCAGTCACTGTCCAGGTCACGTCGATTGTTCCCCGAGATTAGCGGACTTGCGAGGCGGGAAAACGTGCTCAGTCGCCCTGGCTTGTGAACAACTCGCGCGGCGCGGCGCCGAGGTCGCGCCAGTGCTCCGGGTGGCAGGTGAAGAGCAATAACTGATGGCGCTGCGCGGCATCGAACAGGATGCGTTTCATCTGCGCGAGCCGGTGGCTGTCGCTGTGGACGAGGGCGTCATCAAGGATGATCAGCGTTGGCCGGCTGGCCTGCTGTAGCAGGTCGGCGTAGGCGAGCCGGCTGATCAGACCGAGCTGCTCGCGGGCGCCAAAGCTGAGCGAATCGATCAGCTCGTGTTCGGCGCCGGCGTTGCCGTTGCGGGTGAGCTGTTGCGGGATGAGCTGCTCATCGACGCTCAGGCCGGCGTGCGGGAACAGCAAGGACAGGTAGCGGTTGATGTGCGTCTGGAGTGGCGCTTGCAGGCGCTGCGTGAGCGCTTGTCGCTGCTGCTGGAGCAGTGTCTGCAGCATGGACAGCGCCTGGGCGCGGCGCTCGAGTGCACGCACGCGGCGCGCCAACTGCTCGCATGCGCGCTGGCATTCTCCGCGCTGTTCTTCCAAACCCTCGGCGCTGAGGGCTTCCAGATGGCTCTCGAGCCGGTTCAGCTCCAGCTCGCGCGCCCGCGCGGCGCTTTCGCTCTGCTGGGCACTGGTCGCGAAGCGTGCCACATCCTGCTTCAGGATCTCGGGGCGCGCGGCCTCGATCCGCTGCTGACGCGCGTCGATCCGCTGCTCGAGGGTCTGCTGCTCGGCAAGCGCGTCGGTCAGCGTCTGATTCAGTGACCGCAGCTGGGTTTGGCGCTCCGGCGCTTCCAGCTCGGCCTGCAAGCGTTGTCGTTCGTTGGCGCTGTTCCGCGCCTCGCTCTGCGCGGTGTTGAGCGCGAGCTGATGGGCATGCTGGGCCTGCTCGGCCGTCTTCAGCGCGTGATGAGCAGTCTCGAGCTGGGCCTCTGCCTGGGTCGGGTCCAGTTCTGGGTCCAACTTTGGGGCCAGCGTGGTCTTTGGCGCGGTCTCTGGTGCAATCGCTGGTGCAATCGCTGGCGCGATGTCGAGTTCGGCGGAACGATCAGGCTCGGCTATCGGCACCATTGTCTCTGTCTGACTCGGGGCTTGTGGTTGTGCCTCCAACTCGGCGCGGATGCCGGCGCGCTGTTGTTGCAGCTCCTGTTGCTGTTGCGCGAGCAGATCGACGCCCTCGGGGGCGAATGAACTCAACAGCGCCTGATTGGCCTGGATCTTGGCGGTGAGGGTTTGCTCGCTCGCCGCGCGTGCCTCGGCTTCGGTGAGGTCGGCGACCTTGAGTTGCGCGCGGAGAGTGCTGATGCGCTCGTTGAGGTGCTGATGCTCGCGGGCGAGTGTGCCTAGGTCTTCACCGCCGGGGATGATCTGGAGCCGGCCGACCTCGGGAATCAGGAGTTCGGTTGGCTCGAGCAGTAGTTCCTCGCCGCTATCCGCGAGAGTGGTATTGCCTAGCGTTAGCTGCTGCCCAGGTTGCAGCTCGAAGCGGACGCAGGTGGCGATGCTTTGGCGGCGGATCTCGAGTTCGCTGCGGGTTTGCTCGGCGCGGCGCAGCTCCTTGAGCCGGCGCGGGTCGATCTGGTCGCGCTGCAGTTGCTGGCGTTGTTCGAGCAGCTCGGCCTGGACCTTGCGCGCTTGCGTGAGGCTGTGATCGAGCGCCTTGAGTTGTGGTTCTAGCTGCGCCAGGGTTTGCTGGAGGTGGCGTCGTTGCTGCTGTTGTCGCGCCTGCCGCACGCGATGGCGGGCCTCCTGGTAGTCGGCTTGGGCTTGCGCCAAGGCCTCGGCGAGGGCAGGGCCACGGGCGTTGAGGGCGGCCAGTTGATCGCGCGCCTTCTGCTCGGCCGCTTGCCGTTGCTCGAGGGTCTTGCGTTGCTGCTCCAACCCATCGAGCTGGCCGCGCAGGAGTTCGAGCTGGCGCTGCAACTGCTCGCGTTGTTGCTCGTCGTGCCGTTGCGCCTGTTGCAGCTGCTCGACCTGGTCGAGCTGGGCCTGGGCGGCCTGCTGTTGCGCGCGCAGCGCCTCCCAGGGCTTGTCGCGCCGATCCTTGGCATGCTGTTGGCGCAATGTCGCTAGGCGGTCGACCTGGTCGCGGTAGGCGGTGATGCGCGCGTCCAGCTCGGTCAGCGCGTGCCGCCGTTCCTCGAGCGTTTGCTGTTGCGCGCTGTAGTCGCCGCGCGGGCGGCCTTTGTCGGTCAGCAGTGCCTGCTTTTGTTTCTCAACGGCTTGGATGATCGCATCGCCGCAGCTGCTGGCGACATCGCCGAGTTCGCCGCCGAGCGCTGAGTGCAGGTGATTGCCTGCATGCGAGACCGCCTCGCGTAGCTCATGGCCGGCACCTTGCTCGATCCAGAGTAGGCCGGGGATGCCCCAATGCTCGGCCTTGCTGGCGCCGCGGCCAGGGTGGCTGAAACCGAGCAGCTCGGCCAAGCGCTCCTCGGCCTCATCGCCGTTGAGTGCCTCACTGCTGGTCTCGCTGGCGATGCGCAGATCGCAGCGCTTGCGGGCTAGAAAGCGCTTGCTGAGATGCCAGGCCCGATCCTGCCAGCAGAACTCGAGTTCGACCTCGGGCGCGGCCGAGGAGTCGCCATGCGGTTGCAGATCGGTGACGCTACCGGAGCGATGGCGCTCGAAGAAGGCGGCGCGGATGGCGCGCACCAGGGTGCTCTTGCCGGATTCGTTGGGGCCGGTGATGAGGTTGATGCCGGGCTCTAGGTCGGCCAGCTCCAGCGGTTGCTGAAAGCGGCGCAGTTGGGCGACGCGCAGGCGTTTCAGCTGCATATCGCCTCTCCGTCGAGAGACCGCTGCTCGCGCAGTAGACCGGCGAGGATGACCAACGCCTCGCGGGCGATCTCGCCCTCGTCGCCTTGTTGGCGCTCGCGCAGGTTGGTCACCACCTCGCCGAGATAACCATCGACCTGGAGGGCCGCGAGATCGGCATCGGTGGGCGTCAAGCGCAGGCCGTCGGCGTCGATCCCGAGGCTGCGGCAGCGGCCTTCGACGACCTCGAGCGCGGCTTGAAGGCGTTGATAGGCACTTAGGTCGAGCGTGCCGCTGAGTTGTAGGCGCAGCACGCTGTTCGTCTCCAACGCCCGCAGACGCTCTATCAGCGCCTCGGCATCGCTGACCAGCCGCAGGTCCGCTTGCCAGCGCTGCCATTGGTAGGTTCCGATCGGGTAGGGGGTGAAACGCGGTGCGGCTGGAAACCCCGCTAGGGGCGGCGCCGAGGACGCTGCGGGGGATGCGGGCTGAGCCATCTCGACGATCAGTGCCTGCCCGGCGCCGTTGTCCTTGAAGCGGTCTTGCTCCGGGGTGCCGCTGTACCAGGTGCGCGCATCGATCTGTTTGAGGCCATGCCAGTCGCCGAGCGCGAGGTAGTCGAGCCGGGCGCGCTCGGCGCGGTCGGCCGCGATCGGATTGGCTGAGTCGATGTCCTCGGCGAGCAGCCCCTGCACGCTGCCGTGCGCGAGGCCGATGCGCAGCAGTTCGGGAGGCGTCTCGGCCTGGTCGAACCAGGCGGTCAAGTCAGCCATGGTCTGGCGCTGGGTGAGGGGGGCCGGGAGTATCGCAAAACCAGCCTCGGGATAGAGGCGTGGCTCCGGCTCGAGCAGGAGTTCGACGTTGGCCGGCACCGCGCCGATGCGTCGCGCTCGAGTCCAGACGCTCTCGGCGAGCGCGGCATCATGATTGCCGGGCAGCAGGAGCCAGGGGCCGGCATAGCGCTGCAGCGCATTGAACAGTCGGCGGATGGTCCGGTCCGAGACGGTCTGCGCATCGAACACATCGCCGGCGACCAGTACCGCATCGACCTGTTGCGTGCTGGCCAGTTTGGCCAGGTGCTCGATCGCGGTAAAGCGGGCTTCGGCGATGGCGGCCGCGTCCTCGGGCGCGAAACGACCGTATTGACGTCCAATCTGCCAATCGGCGGTGTGCAGAAAACGCGGCATCAAAGTCCCCCTGAATCCTTCGCGACGGTCTAGCATAATCGGGAATGAGACAGGCAATACCGACCATGAGGCTGAAAACCATACCATGCCGACGACATCCATCCCCAAGGTGGGCTTCATCAGCCTCGGTTGCCCGAAGGCAACGGTCGATTCCGAGCGCATCCTGACCCGACTGCGGGCGGATGGCTATGCGATCGCGTCCGACTATGCCGGGGCCGATCTGGTGGTGGTGAATACCTGTGGCTTCATCGATGCTGCGGTCGACGAATCGCTGGAAGCGATCGGTGAGGCCTTGGATGAGCATGGCCGAGTGGTGGTGACCGGCTGCCTGGGTGCCCGCGCGGAGTTGATTCGCGAGGCCCATCCCGAGGTCTTGGCGGTGACCGGTCCGCATGCCGATGAGGAGGTCTTGGCGGCGGTGCACGCGCATCTGCCGCCGCCGCCACACAATCCGTTCACCGATCTGCTGCCGGCGCAGGGGGTCAAGCTGACACCGGATCATTACGCGTATATCAAGATCAGCGAGGGCTGCAATCACCGTTGCCGCTTCTGCATCATCCCGAGCCTGCGTGGCGACTTGGTGAGCCGGCCGATCGGCGGCGTGCTCGACGAGGCCGCGCGTTTGGTCGACGCCGGGGTGCGTGAGCTACTAGTGATCTCCCAGGATACCAGTGCCTATGGGCTGGACCAGCGCTATCGCACGGATTTCTGGCAGGGCCGGCCGCTGCGTACCGATATCGAAACCCTGGCGCGCACGCTCGGCGAGCTACAGGCCTGGGTGCGACTGCACTACGTCTATCCCTATCCGCAGGTGGATCGGCTCATCCCCTTGATGGCCGATGAGCTGATTCTGCCTTATCTGGATATGCCGTTGCAGCATGGCAGCCCGAGCGTGCTCAAGGCGATGCGCCGCCCGGCCGCGACCGAGCAGGTGCTCGAGCGACTCGCCAACTGGCGCCGCCTCTGCCCGGAGCTGGTGCTGCGCAGCACCTTCATTGTTGGCTTTCCGGGCGAGACCGATGCGGATTTCGAGCAGTTATTGGGCTTCCTGCACGAGGCGCGGCTGGATCGGGTCGGTTGTTTCAGCTACTCACCGGTCGCGGGCGCGGCGGCGAATGCGCTGCCCGACCCGGTGCCGGAGGCGTTGAAAGAGGAGCGCCGAGCGCGCTTCATGGCCTTGCAGGCCGAAATCAGCCGCGAGAAGCTCGCCGAGCGGGTCGGCAAGCGCGAGATCGTGCTGGTCGACGAGGTGCGCGAGGAGCAGGTGATTGCGCGCAGCGCCGCCGATGCGCCGCAGATCGATGGCCGGGTGCTAATTGAAGGTGCCTGGGAGCTCGAGCCCGGCGATTTCATCGAGGTCGATCTGATCGCCAGCACCGAACACGACCTAGTCGGCGAGCCGGTCACCGCCGATTGATCTCGCGTTGAAACGCGATCCTAATCGGCTGTCTTTCATCCGAATCGCGGCGGCCAAGTTCCGTGCTTGAATGGCTTCCTGGGCGCCCAGTGCGGCCTGTCCAGACGGCGTCTTAGCCCTTGTCTTTGGCCCCTTTCGCGTCCTCGGGCTGACGCGGAACCTGGCAGGCATCGAAGAAGCGATAATGCTCGATCGCCTCGAGGATGCCGGCCGCGAACGGCTGCTCGGCGAAGTAGATGCTCTCGGTATCGGTGAGCCGCGAGAGTTCCTCGTGGTGGCGGTTGGCGACCACCACGGCGAGGGTGTTGCCGCGCATCATGTCCTCATCGGCACCGGAGCCGCCGGCGGTCAGGCAATGCTCGAGCGGGATGCTGAACTGATTCGCGACATAGCGCAGCGCCAGGCCTTTGGACGCCCGCGCCGGCACCACGTCGAGGAACTGACCGAAGGAGAGGTTGAGATGCACGTTGAGATCGGCCTGGTGCAGGATGCTGCCGATCTCCTCGAGACAGGGGGCGTGCTCGGGATCGATGTAGAAGCTCACCTTGTAGCGGCTCTGTTCGGACTTCGGCTGGCGCTTGATGCCGGGGAGATCCGCGAGGACGTCGCGCACCCGTCGCGGATACCAGAGATGGTCGATGTGGCGCGCCCAGGCGTCATCGGCGGTCAACTGCGGGGCATAGTAGATCTCGGTGCCGAGCGCGGTGATCAGCACATCCGGGCGCGGGATGCCGTAGCGGCGCATCACGGCGAGCGCCGAGTCCAAGCGTCGACCGGTGGCGATGCCGAAGCTGGTGCAGCGGTGGTTCTCACGCATGATGCGCAGGAAATCGGCGAGCGAGTCCGGATCACCGAGCAGGTTCTGATCGAGGTCGGTAAAGATGGCGCGGTCGTGATAGAGCATCGGCCGGCGCGCGACCGGTGCCATGGGTGGCGGTTCGACCTGCTCCAGCAACGGCCGGATGGCCTCCATATAGCTCTCGGCGTGCGCCTCCCAGGAGTAGTGCTCCTTGACCCCGGAGAGGCCGTTCTTGGCCAGGGTGCGCCAGCGCGAGGCATCGCTGACCACCTTCAGCAGGGCCTTGGTGATGTCCTGCTTGTCGAGCGGGTCGATCAGGATGCCGTTGTTGCAATGGTTGATGATGTCGATTGGGCCGCCGTCCTCGGTGGCGACGATCGGCAGGCCACTGGCGGCAGCTTCGATCAGGGTCAGGCCAAACGGCTCGGTCAGCGCGGGATTGACGAAGACCCCGCGCGAGGCCGCCGCGAGTTGGTAGAGGATCGGTACCTCATCGGAGGAGTGATGCTTCGGGTAGGCGACCTTGCCATAGAGATCATGCAGGTCGATCAGGATCAGGATGTCGGTCAGCACTTGCTGGGCGCCGCTGTCGAGATCGCGGATATCGTCGCGGTTGCCGGCCACGATTACGAGGTTAGCCGGCTGCTGCAGCTCCTCGTACTCGCCGAAGGGGTCGACCAGGGTGGCGATGTTCTTGCGCTCGTCCGGGCGCGACAGCGCGAGGATGATCGGTTTCTTCGGCTCGCGCAGGAAGCGCGCCAGCTCCTGCTTGATCGGCGCCTTCTGCTCACTGCCATCCGGTGGATAGAAGCGCGTCAGGTCGGTGCCGGGCGGGATCACCGACATGCGCTCGGGCTGGTAGTGATCGTAGAGCCCGTATTGCTCTTGGATCTCCTGGCTGGTGCTGGTGACCACCAGACTGGCGGCGCCGAGCGTCTCCTCCTCGGCATCGATGCGCCGATCCATGTTGTAGCGGTTGTCGATGACCTCCTGCTTGACGCCCGAGGCCAATAGCCGGCGGCGCTTCACGCGCCCGAGCGAGTGCCCGGTATGCACCAGCGGCACACCGAGCTGATTCGAGACGCGGGTGCCGACATAGCCAGCGTCCGCATAATGTGTATGGATGAGGCTGGGTGCGATATCCTGATCACGCAGAAAGCCGAGCATGTTGTCGGCGAAGGTGTCCAGATAGTCCCAGAGCTGCTCCTTGGGCAGATATTCAGCCGGACCGGCTTCGATGCGCACGATGCGCGCATCGGGGCCGATGTCTTCGAGCGGTTGGCGATAGTCCTCGCTCACATGGTCGTCATCGACGAGCCGGGTGAACAGATCGACGCGATCGACATCATCGCGCTGGGCCAGCGCCCGGGCGAGTTCGACCACATAGAGCGTTTGTCCACCGGTATCGGCATCGCGACCAAGCTCGAGTTGCTGGCCGCGAATGAGTCCGTGGACACTGATCAGGACAATGTAGCGGGAGTCGGGTTGTGGTGTCATACGGCTGCTGATGTCGATCGACTGGAAGGCGCCTAGCCCCGAGAATATCCGATCCGCAGCTGTGGTGTCTGCGGGAATCGAAAAAACCCGGCTGTCGCCGACCCCCTGCTTTCACGTAGAATCCACGCCCCATGGACCTGAACTTTCTCGAATTCGAACAACCGGTCGCCGAGCTTGAGGCGAAGATCGAAGAGCTGCGGCATATCGGTGCCACGCTGGGTGCTCAACATCTCGCTCGGCACGATGCCGACGATGAGGATGGCATCAATATTGCCGACGAGATCAAGCATCTCGAGACCAAGAGCCGGGCGCTGACCGAACAGATCTTCTCGTCGCTGACGCCGTGGCAGATCTCGCAGTTGTCGCGCCATCCGCTGCGGCCCTATTTCCTGGATTATGTCGATCGCATCTTCGACGGCTTCCAGGAGCTGCACGGGGATCGCGCCTTTGCCGATGATCGCGCCATCGTGGGCGGCTTGGCGCGTCTCGAGGGCCAGGCGGTGATGGTCATCGGCCAGCAAAAGGGCCGCGATACCAAGGAGAAGATCCAGCGCAATTTCGGCATGCCGCGGCCCGAGGGCTATCGCAAGGCGCTACGGCTGATGCAACTCGCCGAGCGGTT
Organism: Halochromatium sp. NSM3; assembly: GCF_059621085.1. Lineage (NCBI taxonomy): Bacteria > Pseudomonadati > Pseudomonadota > Gammaproteobacteria > Chromatiales > Chromatiaceae > Halochromatium > Halochromatium sp. NSM3. Next base: position 27,360 of record NZ_JCAQIA010000011.1, read on the forward strand.
TGGGCTGCCGATCTTGACCTTCATCGATACCCCGGGCGCCTATCCCGGCGTCGGCGCCGAGGAGCGCGGGCAGAGTGAGGCGATCGCACGCAACCTGCAGGTGATGGCCGGGCTACGGGTGCCGATCATCGTCACCGTGACCGGCGAGGGCGGCTCCGGCGGGGCCTTGGCCATCGGCGTTGGCGACCGACTGATCATGCTCCAGTTCAGCACCTACTCGGTGATCTCGCCCGAGGGCTGTGCCTCGATACTGTGGAAGAGCGCCGAGAAGGCGCAATCCGCCGCCGAGGCGATGGCCATCACCTCCGATCGGCTCTACGAGTTCGGGCTGGTGGACGCAGTGGTGCCGGAACCGCGCGGTGGCGCGCATCGCAATGTCGACGATACCGCCGCGTCGCTGAAGATGGTGCTGGTCGATGAGCTGGCGCGGGTCTCCAGTCAATCGCTCGATGAGATCGTCGAGGCGCGCTACCAGCGCTTGCGCGGCTACGGTCGCTTCAAGAGCTGATCGTCGCGCCCCTGTGGGGCGCTTTGGCGTTTGGGCCACTGTCCTGTCCCAAGCGCGCTGATCGCGTGGATTCGCCATCGTCGACGCGCGGCATCATGTGATGCCTGAGCCGTTACCATACGTTGCTACAGGGTGATCAACGGGTGCCCGCGTTCTCGATCGATCGCCTGCGCGCCATCCTCGGCCAAGACCCGCGCCCGGCGCGGCTCTGGATCGCCTACAGCGGTGGTTGCGATTCCCATGTGCTCTTGCATGCTTGTGTCGCGCTGCGCGCGACGCTTGAGTTCACACTGAGCGCGATCCACATTGATCATGGCCTGCATCCCGATGCTGGCACCTGGGCGCGCCACTGCCGTGCTGTTTGTGATCAGCTCGACGTTGAGTACCACGAGCGGAAGGTCCAGATCGACCGCGCGCCGGGCGAGAGTCTCGAAGCGCTCGCGCGCACAGCGCGCCAGCGTGTTTTTGCCGACTGCCTGGGGCCTGGCGATTGGCTCGCCACCGCGCAGCATCGAGACGATCAGGCCGAGACCCTGCTGCTCGCGTTGCTGCGCGGCAGCGGCGTGCATGGCCTGGCGGCGATGCCGACGCGCGCGCCGCTGGGGGCGGGGAAGCTCATCCGGCCGCTGCTCGGATGCGCTCAGGCGGATCTGCGCGCCTACGCCGAGCAGCATCGGTTGCGCTGGATCGAGGATCCGTCGAATGAGGATCTCGGCTTCGATCGCAACTTGCTGCGCCATCGGATCATGCCGGTCTTGCGCCAGCGCTGGCCCTCGGCGGCGACCACCATCGCCCGCAGCGCCGCCCACTGTGCCGAGGCAGCCGTGTTGATCGATGCGATGGCCGATGAGCAGTTGCCGACGGTCGCCGGCTCGCGACCAGGGACGCTGTCGGCCACTCGCTTATCGGCGCTCGCGCCCGAGCGTGCGCGCGCGTTGCTGCGGCGCTGGCTGGCCCAGCACGGAGTGAGACCGCCGGCTGCGACGCAGCTGGAGACGATTTTGAGCGATGTCCTCTCGGCCCGCGCCGATGCAAGCCCGTTGGTCGCTTGGGAAGGGTGTGAGCTGCGCCGCTATCGGGATGACTTGTTCGCGCTTGCGCCTCTGCCGTCACGCCCCGAGGGTGAGCTGCGTTGGGATGGTCGGAAGCCTCTTCGGCTCCCTCAGGGGCTGGGCACGCTCAGCCTCGAGGTCGATGACGCGGGGCGGGCGGTATTGAGCCAATGGCAACCGATGAGAGTCTGTTTCGGGTCGTCTGGCGTGTTCGGGTTACCTGGCGTATTCGGGTCACCGGGCTTGCGCTGCCGCCGTTTGAACCGACCGAGTCGTTCACTGAAGCACCTGTTCCAACAGGCCGGCATCCCGTCCTGGCTGCGCCCCTATGTGCCGCTGCTGCTCGACGCTCAAGGTGAACTGCTGGCGGTTGCCGGTGTTGCGGGCTGCGGTTCAGCACATCCGCATCCGCACCTGCGCCTGCGCTGGGAAGAGCATCCTTGGACGTCTTTCGACTGGTTGACCGAACCCGTGGAGATCAATCTCAGTCCTCGCCGAGAGGCACAGACCTAGCGCAGCCTGCCTGGCTCAATACAAGCTACTCAGCATTTTGGCTCGATAACGGGTCACCAGTTCACCACCACCGAGCAGATCGAAGATCGCGACCATCCCCTTGCGTGCCGCGTCGTCACCGTACTGACGATCGCGCTTCAGGAGGGTCAGCAGGTGCTCGAGCGCCGCCTCATGGTCGCCGGCAAGCACCTGATGCGCCGCCAACTGATAACGCGCCGTGCTGTCGTTGGGGTTGGCCTCGAGTTGGGCGGCGAGCGCCTCGACCGAGGGCGCATCGGTCACGGCGGCGCTGAAGGCAAGCCGCCCGCGCAGCGCGGCGAGTTCTGGATCATTGGCGAGATCGAGCGGGGTGCGCTCGAGCAGCGCCAGCGCGCCCTCGGCATCGCCCTCGGCCGCTTTCATCTGGACCTGAGCGACGAACACTTGGCTATTGTCCGGGTCTTCGCGCTCCGCGCGTTCGATCAGCGCCGCAGCTTCGGACAGATCGCCCGCAGCCATCGACTGCCGGGCCTGATCGAGTAATCGATCCGACGCCCGGCTGATATGTCGCGACAGGAATTCTCGGATCTGCCCCTCGGGCAGTGCCCCCATGAACTGATCGACCGCCGCGCCATCCTTGAACAACTGCACTGTTGGCAGGCTGCGGATACCGAACTGGGCGGCAAGTGCTTGTTCGGCCTCGGTGTCGACCTTGGCGAGGAAGAATTGACCACTGAACTCCTCGGCCAATCGCGACAGGATCGGCATCAACTGCCGGCAAGGCGCGCACCAGTCGGCCCAGAAGTCGACCAGCACCGGCCGCTCGAACGAGCCCTGGATGACGATGCGCTCGAAGTCGGCGGTGGTGACGGCGGCGATGTGGGCGGAGTCGGTCATGGCAGGCCTCTTGAATCTGTTCTCGTTTGAGCGGCTTGGAAAACGGCCGCAGTTGGCGCTAGTCGATGTGTTGGAAAATAATTGCCGGTCATGCGCCAATCAAGCCGCCGCGTCGTCCCTGGCCGAGGGGCACGGCATGGCGATGCGTTTCGGCATTCGCAGTCCACTCTTTAGCGGCGCGCATGCTGCAGTGCAGCACCGTCGATGGACAGGGCGCTAGGGTTTCGCTAACATTCTGTCCGTTTTGCAGTGTTGCAATCGTCGTCGTCGCGTTGGCTCGGTCGCTGTGATTCGTTCGGTTGCCGTTGGACGCCACGCGGTGGCCGGCGGCGATGATGAAACCAGCCTTGTGTCTGGGCCTGCTCATCCATTCCCGTTTTTCCTCAGGCGCGCTTCGGTCATCCAATGCGTCCTGCACCACCGACTGCCTCGGAGACAGCGTTGACTCATCCTGCGATTCTGGTCCTGCAAGACGGTTCGGTCTTTCGCGGGACGTCCATCGGCGCCTGCGGCCAAGCTGTGGGCGAGGTCGTGTTCAACACGGCGATGACGGGCTATCAAGAGATCCTGACCGATCCGTCCTATCGGCGTCAGCTGGTCACCCTGACCTACCCGCATATCGGCAACACGGGGACCAATGACGACGATGAGGAGTCGCCCAAGATCCAGGCCGCCGGCTTGATCATTCGCGATCTGCCCGTGCGCGCCAGTAACTTCCGCCGCCGCGAGACCCTGAACGACTACCTCGAACGCAGCGGCGTGGTCGGCATTGCCGATATCGACACGCGTCGCCTGACGCGGCTGCTGCGCGAGAAGGGGGCGCAGAACGGTTGCCTGATCGCCGGGGATGAGTTCGACGAGCAGGCCGCCCTGGCTGCGGCGACCGCGTTCCCGGGCCTCAAAGGGATGGATCTGGCGCGCGAGGCGGGCGTTGATCAACCCTTGCGCTGGACCCAGGGCACATGGAGTCTGGAGCAGGGCCTGCCGGCGCCACTCGCCTGGGATGACAACCGCTTGCGCCATCACGTCGTGGCCTATGATTTCGGCATCAAGCGCAATATCCTGCGGCTGCTGGTCGACCATGGCTGTCGGGTCACGGTGGTGCCGGCGCGCACCCCGGTCGCCGAGGTACTGGCGCTGGCGCCCGATGGCGTCTTTTTGAGCAATGGCCCGGGCGATCCCGAGCCCTGCGATTACGCCATCGCGGCGATTCGCGAGCTGCTGGCGCACGAGGTGCCGTTGTTTGGCATCTGCCTCGGTCACCAGCTGCTCGGCCTCGCCACCGGCGCGCGCAGCGTGAAGATGAAGTTCGGTCATCACGGTGCCAATCATCCGGTGCAGGATCTGGCCACTGGCCAGGTGATGATCAGCAGCCAGAATCACGGCTTCGCGATCGACGAGCAGAGCCTGCCGGCCGAGGTCGAGGCGACCCATCGCTCGCTGTTCGACGGCTCCCTCCAGGGACTGCGCCATCGCCAGCATCCGGCCTTCAGCTTCCAGGGCCATCCGGAGGCGAGCCCCGGACCGCGCGATGTCGAACCCCTGTTCGCCCAATTCAGCGCCCTGATGGACGCGCGCTCGACGGCCGCTTGAGGACACCGCTGCGCATCGCCCCTAAACGCCCTTTTCAAGCCCCTTTTTCAAGCTTCGGACCTCGGACACCCTTCAGCCCATGCCCAAGCGCACAGATATCCAGAGCATCCTGATCATCGGCGCCGGACCGATCGTGATCGGGCAGGCCTGCGAGTTCGACTACTCCGGTGCCCAGGCCTGCAAGGCGCTGCGCGAGGAGGGGTTCCGGGTGATCCTGGTGAACTCGAATCCAGCGACGATCATGACCGATCCAGAGATGGCCGATGCGACCTACATCGAGCCGATTACCTGGCGGGTCTTGGAGCGCATCATCGCCCATGAGCGCCCGGACGCGCTGTTACCGACCATGGGCGGGCAGACTGCACTGAACTGTGCCTTGGACCTCGTGAGCGAGGGCGTGCTCGAGCGGTATGGGGTTGAAATGATTGGCGCCTCGCGCGAGGCCATCGACAAGGCCGAGGACCGCGACCTGTTTCGCCAGGCGATGCGCCGTATTGGCCTCGACATGCCGCGCTCGGCGATCGCCCATAGTCTCGAGGAGGCGATTCAAGTCCAGGCCCAGATCGGCTTCCCAACCATCATCCGGCCCTCGTTCACCATGGGCGGCAGCGGCGGCGGCATCGCCTACAACACCGAGGAGTTCGAGGAGATCTGTCAGCGCGGGCTTGATCTCTCGCCGGTCAATGAGCTGCTGATCGAGGAATCGGCGCTGGGCTGGAAAGAGTACGAGATGGAGGTGGTGCGCGATCATCAGGACAACTGCATCATCATCTGCTCGATCGAGAATCTGGACCCGATGGGCGTGCATACCGGCGACTCGATCACGGTCGCGCCGGCGCAGACGCTGACCGACAAGGAATACCAGCGCATGCGCGACGCCTCGCTCGCGGTGCTGCGCGAGATCGGCGTCGACACCGGTGGCTCGAACGTGCAGTTCGCGATCCATCCCGAGGATGGGCGCATGATCATCATCGAGATGAATCCGCGCGTCTCGCGCTCCTCGGCGCTGGCCTCGAAGGCGACCGGCTTCCCGATCGCCAAGGTCGCTGCCAAGCTCGCGGTGGGCTATACCCTCGATGAGCTGCGTAACGAGATCACCGGCGGCGCGACCCCAGCCTCGTTCGAGCCGGCGATCGACTACGTCGTCACCAAGCTGCCGCGCTTCGCGTTCGAGAAGTTTCCGCTCGCCGATGCCCATCTGACCACGCAGATGAAATCGGTGGGCGAGGTGATGGCGATCGGCCGTACCTTCCAAGAATCATTGCAGAAGGCATTGCGCGGGCTCGAGACGGACAAGGATGGCCTCAACGAGATGCTGAACCTGTCCGATCCGCAAGCGCTGAGCCGACTGCGCACCGAGCTGCGCCAGCCCGGCGCCGAGCGCATCTTCTATTTGGCCGATGCGTTGCGGGCCGGGATGACGACCGATGAGGTGCAGGCGCTGACCGGGATCGACCCCTGGTTCTTGGCGCAGATCGACGAGCTGGTGGCGATCGAGCATGCGGTGCGGGTGCAGGGGGTTGCCGGGCTCGCTGGCGAGCGCTTGCGCTGGCTCAAGCGGCGTGGTTTTTCGGATCGGCGCCTGGCCGCATTGACCGGCGCGAGCGAGGAACAGATCCGCGAGCGCCGCCATGGGTTCGGCATTCGGCCAGTCTTCAAGCGCGTCGATACCTGTGCCGCCGAGTTCGCGACCAGCACCGCTTATCTGTACTCGACCTATGAAGAGGAGTGCGAGGCGGCGCCCACGGATGGCAAGAAGATCATGGTGCTCGGTGGTGGGCCGAACCGGATCGGGCAGGGCATCGAATTCGATTATTGCTGCGTGCACGCGGCCTTCGCACTGCGCGACGACGGCTTCGAGACCATTATGGTCAACTGCAACCCGGAGACCGTCTCGACCGACTACGACACCTCGGACCGGCTCTACTTCGAGCCTTTGACCACCGAGGATGTGCTCGCCATCGTCGAAACCGAGCGGCCTTATGGCGTCATCGTGCAGTACGGTGGTCAGACGCCGCTGAAGCTGGCGCGCGACCTGGAGGCCGCCGGGGTGCCGATCATTGGCACCTCGCCGGATAGCATTGACCATGCCGAGGATCGCGAGCGCTTCCAACGTCTGATCACCCAGCTCGGCCTGAAGCAGCCGCCGAACGCGACCGCGCGGAGTGAGGGTGAAGCCGTGGAACGGGCCGCCGAGATCGGCTATCCGCTGGTGGTGCGTCCCTCCTATGTCCTCGGTGGTCGCGCCATGGAACTGGTCTACGACGAGCCAGATCTGCGCCGCTACATCCGCACTGCCGTCAGCGTTTCGAACGCCGCGCCTGTATTGCTCGATCGCTTCCTCGAGGATGCGATCGAGGTCGATGTCGATGCCGTCTGCGACGGTGAATCGGTGCTGATCGGTGGCATCATGGAGCACATTGAACAGGCCGGCGTGCACTCGGGTGATTCGGCCTGCTCGCTGCCGCCCTACACCCTGAGCGCGGCGCTGCAGGACCGGATGCGGCAGCAGATGACCGAACTCGGCCTGGCGCTCGGCGTGCGCGGTTTAATGAACGCCCAGTTCGCGATCAAGGGCGATGACATCTTCGTGCTCGAGGTCAATCCGCGGGCCTCGCGCACCGTGCCCTTCGTCTCCAAAGCGGTGGGCGTGCCGCTGGCCAAGATCGGCGCGCGCTGCATGGCGGGGCGCTCCCTAGCGGATCAAGGCATGCTGCTGGAGGTTGCGCCGACGCGCTACTGCGTCAAGGAGGCGGTGTTCCCGTTCGTCAAGTTCCCCGGCGTGGATACCCTGCTGGGGCCGGAGATGAAGTCGACCGGCGAGGTCATGGGCATCGGCCGGACCTTCGCCGAGGCCTTCGGCAAGGCGGTCGAGGGCGCCGGCATGGCGCTGCCGCGCCCCGGCAAGGCTCTGCTCAGTATCCGCGATGCGGATAAGCCACGGCTGCTGGAGGTGGCCCGTCAGCTGCTGGAGCTTGGCTTCACCCTCTATGGCACCCACGGCACGGCGCGCGCGGTGCAAGAGGCCGGCATGGCGTGCATCGGCGTCAACAAGGTCAAGGAGGGACGCCCGCACATCGTCGATATGATCAAGAATGGTGAAGTGCGCTTTATCGTCAACACCACCGAGGGTGCCGAGGCGATCGCTGACTCGGCCGCGATTCGACGCGCGGCCCTACAGCACAAGGTCAGCTATACCACGACCATCGCCGGAGCCGAAGCCACCTGCCTCGCGCTCAAGGCCGGTGACCTGCTCGAGATTACTCAGTTACAGACGCTTTACTGAGTGCTCGCGCGCGGTTAGTCTCTCCCTTAACGTCTCGCCCCGCTAGACGGGGCCTCCCCAGGTCGCGCCAATGCGCGTCGACCGATCGTTCGGTACCCCATCGAGCGTACCGCGTCTTACCCGACCCACCTTCGACGAGAAGGCCAATCCAAGATGGGGCGGTGTCCGCCGACGAGTCGGCATCACCGCCCGAGTGACGTATTCAGTGGGCGCCGAATCGCGCGTTCAACACTAAGAGGTTTCCCCGAATGAATAGAGTCCCTCTAACGGCTAGAGGTGCCGAGCAGTTACGCGAGGAACTCGATCGCTTGAAGCGCGTCGAGCGCCCACGCGTCATCGATGCGATTGCCGAGGCGCGCGCGCATGGTGATTTGAAGGAAAACGCCGAATATCATGCCGCCAGAGAGCAGCAAGGCTTCATCGAGGGACGGATCCAGGAAATCGAGGGCAAGCTCTCGAATGCCGAGATCATCGATGTGACCAAGCTCAACCCCGGTGGTCGGGTGGTGTTCGGTGCCACCGTCGATGTGCTCGAGATCGACAAGGACGAAGAGCATACCTTTATCATCGTCGGTGATGACGAAGCCGATATCAAACAGGGCAAGATATCGATCGGCTCGCCGATCGCTCGCGGGATGATCGGTAAGGCCGAGGGCGACACGGCGTTGGTCGAGGCCCCCGGCGGCAAGCGCGAGTTCGAGATCCTTGAGGTGCGCTACGAATAGGGCGCGCCAAGCGGTATTGAGAGCCAAAGACCTCGATGGAACCTGGCCAAATCACCACGATCGATTTAATCGTCATCGCTGGCTATGCCGTGCTGATCATCGTGATCGGCATCGTCACCGCGCGGCGCACGCACAGCGGTGACGATCTCTTCCTCGCTGGTCGGCGGCTCGGTTGGGCGCCGATCGGGCTCTCGCTGTTCGCGTCCAATATCTCCTCGACGACCCTGATCGGGCTGGCTGGCGCGGCCTATACCTGGGGCATCGCGGTCGCGAACTATGAATGGATGGCGGCGCCTATCCTGGTGTTGATGGCGCTCGTGTTTGCGCCGCTCTACCTCAACGCCCGCATTGGTACCGTGCCGGAATACCTTGAGCGACGTTTCGACTGGCGCTCGCGGCGCTACTTCTCGGCGTTGACGCTGGTCTCGAATATCGTCGTCGACACCGCCGGGACCCTGTTTGCCGGTGCGCTGGTGCTGACCGCGTTCGTGCCGCAACTGGACCTATTCACCGCAGCCTTGCTGCTCGCGGCCATTGCCGCTTTGTATACCGCCGCTGGCGGATTGGCCGCAGTGGTCTATACCGACGTGGTACAAGCGATTCTGCTACTGGTCGGGGCGGTGCTGGTGACGCTGCTGGGCTTCGCGCGCATCGATTTCGACTGGTCGGTCGTGGTCGCGGCGACCTCGTCGGAGCAACGCTCGCTGTTCCTGCCGCTGTCCGATCCGAATCTGCCTTGGCTCGGCGTACTGGTCGGGGTGCCGGTGCTCGGGTTCTACTTCTGGTGTACCAATCAGTTCATCGTGCAGCGCGTGCTGGGTGCCCGTAGCCTGGCGGATGCTCGCGCCGGCGCCTTGTTCGCCGGCCTGCTCAAATTGCCGGTACTCTTCATCATGGTGCTGCCGGGGCTGATGGCGGTGCTGATCCTGCCACCGTTGGAGAATCCGGATCAGGTGTTCCCGGCGCTCATCAGCGAACTCCTGCCGGCTGGTCTGAGTGGGCTGATCCTGGCGGCATTGGTGGCGGCCCTGATGTCCAGCATCGATTCGACCCTGAATTCAGCCTCGGCGCTGCTGACCCTGGACTTCATCAAGCCATGGCGCCCAGGCTTGAGTCCGCGCCAGCTTGGCTGGATCGGGCGCGGAGCCATCGTGCTGTTCATGCTTTTAGCGGCGGTGATCGCGCCGCTGATCGGGCATTTCGAGGGCTTGTTCCATTATCTGCAGACGGCGCTGTCCTATTTGGTGCCGCCAGTCGTCGTGGTGTTCCTGTTCGGCGCCTTTTGGAGGCGGCCCGATGCGGTCAGCGCGCTGGCGACCCTGATCGGCGGCCATGCCGTCTCGGCATTGCTGTTCGTGCTGTGGCTCAGCGGTTTGTTCACATTGCACTTTACGCTGGTGGCGGGCCTCGGCTTCGCCGTCAGCGCGCTGATCCTGATCCTGACCACGCTGCTACGGCCCACGGGCAGTGCCCCCGCGCCGGGGACCGTCTGGCGCCCGGCGATGGCCGTGCCCGAACCTCTCCAGGGCCGCCGTCGTCCGCTTTGGACCGACTACCGACTCCAGGCCCTGATCCTGCTCCTGCTGACCCTGCTGTTGGTGTTGGCCTTTGCCTGAGGCGGCTGTGGCGTGGGACTGTCTTCGCTCGCTCGCCGGCCCATGCGGCTTGCGGCCGTTACCCGAGCGCCCTTAGCATGGACACTCTTTCCGATCGCCTCAGCTCGCGGAGTGCAGCATCATGCCGTTCGACCATCAACAGCCGCCGCTCGTCTTCGGCGAAGCCTTGTTCGACTGTTTCCCCGATGGCGCCGAGGTGCTGGGTGGAGCGCCGTTCAACGTGGCCTGGAATCTGGCCGCGTTTGGGCTGAATCCGGTCTTCTTGAGCCGCGTCGGCGAGGATGCGCTCGGCGAGCGGATCGAGGCGGCGATGCGCGAGCAGGGCATGGCGACCCTGGGCCTGCAGCGCGATCCCGCGCATCCGACCGGCACCGTGCAGGTGTCTCTCAGCAACGGTGAGCCGAGCTATGAGATCGTCCCGGACCGCGCCTATGACCACATCGACGCCGCCGCGCTGCCGCCACTGCCCGAGCAAGCCTTGCTCTACCATGGCAGCCTAGCGCTGCGGCAGTCGGTCTCGGCCGATGCGCTGCGTGCCTTGCGGGGACGGATCGCCCCGGCGGTGTTCCTGGACGTGAACCTGCGCGACCCCTGGTGGCGCAAGGAGCAACTGGTAGAACTGCTGGAGGCCGCGACCTGGGTCAAGTTGAACGCCGATGAGCTGGGCTTGCTGGCGCCCGATAGCCAGGCTGAGGATGACGTCGAGACCCGCGCCCAGCGCGTGCTTGAACGCTATGAGCTGGAAGCGGTGTTCGCGACATTGGGTGCCGATGGAGCCTGCGCGGTGGGCGCCGATGGCGCGCTGAGCCGGATCGCGCCCGCCGGCGATATCCAAGTGGTCGATGCGGTCGGCGCTGGCGATGGTTTCGCCTCGGTCTTGATCCTTGGGTTGATGCGACGCTGGCCGTTGCCACAAACGCTGGAGCGGGCACAAGCCTTCGCCTCGGCCATCGTCGGTCAGCGCGGCGCGACGGTGCGCGATCCCACCTTCTACCAGCCCTTTCTCGCCGACTGGGGCCTCGCCGGCGGCGCCTGAGCATCGACCATGCCTATGCCAGCAGACGCCCCCAACGCGCGCGTTCCGGCGCTCGCCGCCTTTTTGGCCGAGCACCGCAGCAAGGCGCATCGGGTGATGCACCATCTGATCGGGCTGCAGCGCCCATTCCTGCTCAAGAGCGATCTGCACGACACGGTCGAGCAGCTCTGCCGCGATGACGAGCAGCTTGTCGATACGCCCCTGGCGCGCGCGCTCTTCCAGGCCCAAGAGGCGGCCATCAACGCCTCCTGGGTCTATCTGGCGCTGCGCCGCCGGGTCGCCAAATGGAACTATCTGCGCATCCACCTCGAGACCATGGATCTGAACGAGGTGACGATCTCGGAGTTCCTGCGCTTCAAGGAGCATTTGGCCACCGGAGGGCACGACGACCCCTTCGGCCTCGAGATCGATCTGCGTCCCTTCTACCGTGAGCAGCAGAAGCTGACCGAGGAGGGTTCGATCGGCCGTGGCGTCGAGTTCCTCAACCGCCGCCTCTCGAGCCGGTTGTTCGACGAGCTGGGCAAGGGCGATCAGCGCCTGCTCGGCTTCCTGCGGATGCACAGCTACCGGGGTCATCAGCTGATGCTGAATGACGCCATCGGCACGGTCGCAGAGCTGCGCAATGCCTTGCGTCAGGCGATGATCCCGCTGCGCCGGCGCCCAACGCATACCCCTTACGCCGACCTGGCCTCGGAACTGCGCGGCTTCGGCTTCGAGCCCGGCTGGGGCCATGACGCGGCGCGCATCCGCGAGACCATGAGCCTGTTGCTCGATATCCTCGAGGCGCCCTCACCGCAAGCGCTCGAGAGTTTCCTCAGCCGGGTGCCGATGATCTTCTCGATCGCCATCGTCTCGCCCCATGGTTGGTTCGGCCAGTCCAACGTGCTCGGCCGCCCGGATACCGGCGGGCAGGTGGTCTATATCCTTGATCAGGTGCGGGCGCTCGAGCGCGAGATGCATCAGCGCCTGGCCGAGCAGGGCATCGATATCGAACCGCGCGTGGTGGTGCTCACCCGGCTCATCCCGGAGGCCGAGGGCACCATGTGCAACGAGCGCCTAGAGCCCATCGCCGGCACCCGCAACGCGGTGATCCTGCGCGTGCCGTTCCGCAACGCCGCCGGCGAGGTGCTGCCGCACTGGGTCTCGCGCTTCCACCTCTGGCCCTACCTGGAAGGTTATGCGCTGGACGCCGAGCGCGAACTCTTGGCCGAGCTTGGCGGCCGGCCGGATCTGATCATCGGCAACTATTCGGATGGCAACCTAGTCGCCTCGCTGCTCTCGCAGCGGCTCGGCGTCAGCCAGTGCAACATCGCCCATGCGCTGGAGAAGACCAAGTATCTGTTCTCGGACCTGTATTGGCGCGACAACGAGGAGCGCTACCACTTCTCGGCCCAGTTCACCGCCGATCTGATCGCGATCAACACCGCCGATTTCGTGATTACCAGCACCTATCAGGAGATCGCCGGCACCGACGACAGCGTTGGCCAGTACGAGAGCTACACCAGTTTCACCATGCCGGGGCTCTATCGCGTCGTCTCCGGGGTCGATGTCTATGATCCAAAGTTCAACATCGTCTCGCCTGGGGCCGATGAGGACATCTATTTCCCCTACAGTGACGCCGAGCGGCGCTTGGTGCATCTGCACGACGAGATCGAAGAACTGATCTTCGGCGGGCCGCGCGAGGGCGAATCGCGCGGCGTGCTCGTCGAGCGTGAGCGGCCACTGCTGTTCACCATGGCGCGGTTCGACCGCATCAAGAACATGACCGGGCTGGTGGACTGGTACGGTCGCAGTGCCGAACTGCGCGAGCAGGCCAACCTGGTGATGGTGGCCGGCCATGTCGACCCGGGCCGCTCCGGCGATGACGAGGAGCGCGAGCAGATCGAGGCGATGCATCAGCTGTTCGAGCAGCACGGACTGGATGGGCAGGTGCGCTGGCTCGGGATTCATCTCGAAAAACCGCTCGCTGGGGAGTTCTATCGGTTTGTCGCCGAGCGGCGAGGTCTGTTCGTGCAGCCAGCGCTATTCGAGGCCTTCGGCCTGACCGTGATCGAGGCGATGAGCTGCGGCCTCCCGGTCTTTGCAACCCGTTACGGTGGCCCGCTCGAGATCATCGAGGACGGACTCTCGGGTTTTCACATCGACCCCAACCATGGTGCGGCTGCAGCCGAATCGATCGCCGATTTCCTGCGGCGCTGCGCCGAGGATGCGGGTTACTGGCAGGCGATCTCGGAGGCGGCCTTGGCGCGGGTCGAGGAGCGCTACACTTGGCGGCGCTACGCCGAGCGCATGATGACCTTATCGAGGGTCTACGGCTTCTGGAAATATGTCACCGACTTGGAGCGCACCGAGACCGCGCGCTATCTGGAGATGTTCTATGGGCTCCAGTTTCGCCCGCTGGCGCGGGCGATGGCCTGGTGATGGTTCACTCTCAACTTTTCCGCCCTGACGGGCGGAGTCTCTTGCGGAGGATTTGATGATTGACGCATACCGATGCGGCTCGTTTCTCGGGCTCGCGGGTCGGCTTCTGGCTATACCTGCCCATCCACCGGTGCTTAGCGCACCAGGCTTGCTAATTCTGCTGGTACTGGCGTTGCTGGCGCCCGGTGCGGCCCTGCAGGCCGGCGAAGACTTTCAGCCTGAGCGGCTCGATCTGATCTGTATTGAGCAGCCGATGCGAGCGGTCGCTTTTGGCGAGCCGGGCGAGCTGAGCTACGGCGAGCAGGCGCCAAAGGAATCTGATCCGATTGACCTGCTGGCCACCAAGAGCAGACCAGGCGAGGATTTCAACTACGACTTTGCCATCATCGAAAGCAGCGCTGGCTATCTCGAGACCGAGGACGCGATCTGGCTCGGCGGCAAGCAGATCGAAGCCCAGCAGGGGCGCTTCAAGATCAACCTCTCGAATCTGGTCATGACCCTGACCGAGACCGACCCGGACGGCAGCGCGCGTTTCCGGCGTTTCGAATGCGAAAAACGCTCGGGAGAGGAGGCGGCTGCGGAGAGTGATTAATCGCTATAAACGACGGGGCGTTGGATGCCACGCCTGAGCAGGATCAAAGACCAGTATTTGATCCTGTGGCCGGTTGCACTGGGCGCACACTGGTGACCAACGCACTGTCGGTATCAACCTGCCAATGGATTTCCAGAGCATAGAGCTGCAGCACGAATTCACGGCGCTCTGGATAGCGGTCCATGTAGCCCGGACGCGGATCCTGGGCGATGACCTGTTCGATCAGCTCGCGCAGCCGTAGACGGGCGTCGGTGTCCTGCTCGGCGACCTGGCGGTGGGCGACCTTGCTGAAGCTGACCTGGAAACGGGCTTGCGGACGGGTATTGGCGAAACCGCCCTCGGCGTCCGGGATGGCATCGGCATAGGGTACATAGGGCTTGATGTCGAGGATCGGCGTGCCGTCGAGCAGATCAGCGCCGGCGATGCGCAGCGCGAGCCGTTTGCCCTGACGCTCGAGTCCGTGCTGGGCGACCGCCGAGATCCCGATCGGATTCGGCCGATAGGGCGAGCGGCTGGCGAAGACGCCGACCTTGTCGCGCCCGCCCAGTCGCGGTGGCCGCACCTGCGCTCGCCAACCCGCCTCGAGGCAGTCCTGGTGGAAGACAAACATCAGCCAGACATGGGAGAAGCCTTCGAGCCCGGCGAAGGCCTCTTCGCGGTCATAGGGCGGTAGGAGTTCGATCCGCGCCTCGGCGGCGGTGACCAGCCGTGGCTGCCGCGGGATGCCGAATTTGTCGGTATAGGGTGAGCGGCAGAGGCCGATCGGTTCGAACTCGAAACGCATGCTGTCGGGTGCCATTTTAAAATGCGAGCGTCCGCTGAGAATCTAGTGTATCAACGCGTAAATCGTGATCCCCCGGTGCGCCGACTTCAGTCGGCACCCTGACTCCCGGTTGACTGAAGTCGGCAGCGCGCAGAGTCGGATCAAACCGACGTACCCATGCAGCTGTCACCGGCAAGCCCGTCGTGAGTTGGCGTGCCGCTGTTTATGCGAAGCCTGTCGCTGATCCAGACCCTGGGCTCTGGGCTCGCGTATCATCTGCGAGTTGATCCCCGCGTTTCCTGATTTGGAGTCCGTTTGATGCGCATCTTGCGCGGCGCGCCCGCTTTGTCTGATTTTCGTCTGTCCAAGCTTGAGGCGCGGTTGCGCGCGTCCGCTGTTCCCGACTGTAAGTTGTCCGCTGAGTTCCTGCACTTCGCCGACCTGGCGCGGCCGCTCGATGCCGAAGAAGAGGCCGTGCTGATCAGGCTGCTGCGCTACGGGCCGGCGCCCGAGATGTCTCCAGATCAATCAGCGGCGGAGTCCAAAGCAGAGTCCACCCAGGGCTTGGGGGTCAGCGCAAGCGCCTCCGCTGGCGCCGATGTGCTCGCCGACGAAGCGCTGCTACTCGTGGTGCCAAGACCCGGAACCATCTCGCCCTGGTCATCAAAGGCGACCGACATTGCCCAGCATTGTGGACTGGATGCCGTGCGGCGGCTCGAGCGTGGTACCGCCTATCGTTTGCAGCCGATGTCCGCAGAAGGGCTCGATGGGAGCGCGCTCGCGACCGCTGCGGCGCTGCTGCACGATCGCATGACCGAGGTCGTGCTGCGTGATCCGGCCGAGGCCGAGCGCTTGTTCGTGCAGGCCGAGCCGCGCGTGTTGGCGCGAGTCCCCTTGCTGGGCGACGGACGCGCGGCGCTGGTGCGCGCCAATGGCGAGCTGGGGCTGGCGCTCTCCGTCGACGAGATCGATTATCTCGCCGAGCGGTTTACCGCGCTCGGCCGCGATCCAACCGACGTTGAGTTGATGATGTTCGCCCAGGCCAACTCCGAGCACTGCCGGCACAAGATCTTCAACGCCGATTGGGTCATCGACGGCGAGCTACAGGCACAGTCGCTGTTCGCGATGATCCGCAACACCACAGCCTGCTCACCGGCGGGCGTCCTCTCGGCCTACAAAGACAATGCCGCTGTGATCGCGGGCTGGCTAGGCAAACGCTTTGCTGCGTCCGGAGAGGGCGACGGCCGCTATCGACGCAGCGATGAGCCGCTGCACATCCTGTTCAAGGTCGAGACCCATAACCATCCAACCGCGATTGCGCCCGATCCAGGCGCGGCGACCGGCTCCGGCGGCGAGATCCGCGACGAGGGTGCGACGGGGCGTGGCGCCAAGCCGAAGGCCGGTCTCTGCGGCTTCTCGGTCTCGAATCTGCGCATCCCCGGTGCCGAGCAGCCCTGGGAGCACGACTGGGGCAAACCGGGGAGGATCTGCTCGGCGCTCGAGATTATGCGCGATGGGCCGATCGGCGCCGCCGCCTTCAACAATGAGTTTGGTCGCCCGAACCTGGCCGGTTATTTTCGCAGCTTCGAGCAGCAGGTACCGCGCGCCGGGGGCGGCGTCGAGCTGCGCGGCTATCACAAGCCGATTATGCTCGCCGGCGGCGTTGGCACGGTGCGCGCAATGCATGTCGAGAAGGGTGAATTTCCGGCTGGCGCGCCGCTGGTCGTGCTCGGCGGCCCGGCGATGCTGATCGGTCTCGGTGGCGGCGCAGCCTCGAGTATGGCCAGCGGCGCCAGCGCCGAGGATCTCGACTTTGCCTCGGTGCAGCGCGCCAACCCGGAGATGCAGCGCCGTTGTCAGGAGGTCATCGACCGCTGCAATGCGCGTGGCGCGGCGAGTCCGGTCCTGTTCATCCACGATGTCGGCGCCGGCGGCCTGTCCAACGCGTTGCCGGAATTGGTGCACGATGGCGGCCGTGGCGGGCGCTTCGAGCTGCGCCGGGTGCCGAATGCCGATCCGGGGATGTCGCCGATGGAGATCTGGTGCAACGAGGCGCAGGAGCGCTATGTGCTGGCGATCGATCCGGCGCGCCTGGCCGAGTTCGAGGCGATCTGCGCGCGCGAGCGCTGCCCCTATGCGCTGGTCGGAGCGGCGACCGATGATGAGCAGTTGATCCTCAAGGACGCCCAGTTTGGCTCGGTACCCATCGAGATGCCGCTGTCGCTGCTGCTCGGCAAGCCGCCGCAGATGCAGCGCGACGTCAGCTCGGTCGTTGCCGTCGGCGATCAGCTTGATCTGGCTGCAATCGACCTGGCCGAGGCGGTTGGGCGGGTACTGCGTTTGCCGACTGTGGCCGCTAAGGGCTTCCTGATCACGATTGGCGATCGCAGCGTCGGTGGCTTGGTCGCGCGCGATCAGATGGTCGGCCCCTGGCAGGTGCCGGTGGCCGATTGCGCGGTCACGCTGACCGATTTCGATGGCTTCCACGGCGAGGCCATGTCGGTTGGTGAGCGTGCCCCGATCGCGCTGCTCGACGCGCCGGCGTCTGGGCGGATGGCGGTGGCCGAGGCGGTCACCAATCTCGCGGCGGCCGATGTCGCCGCGCTCGGCGATCTGCGCCTGTCCGCGAACTGGATGGCTGCGGCTGGACATCCGGGCGAGGATGCGCGGCTGTATGAGACGGTGCGGTCAGTCGGCCTCGAACTCTGCCCGGCGCTCGGCATCGCGATCCCCGTCGGCAAGGACTCGATGAGCATGAAGACGGTCTGGGAGCGACCAAGCGATCAGGGCTTGCGCAATGCTGCCGCGCATGGCGCCGAGCGCGAGCCTGTCGAGATGGCCGCGCCTATGTCGTTGGTGGTCTCGGCGGTGGCGCCGGTGCCTGATGTGCGCCGCTGCATGACACCCTGGCTGCGGCTCGACCGTGGCGACACTGTGCTGGTGCTGATCGACCTCGGGCGCGGGCAGGATCGACTCGGCGGCTCGGCGCTGGCCCAGGTCTATGAACGCATTGGCGAGGTGCCGCCGGATCTGGATGATCCCGAGCTGCTCAAGGGCTTCTTCGCGGCGATCCAGGGGCTGCGTGCCGACGGGCTGCTGCTCGCCTATCACGACCGCTCTGACGGCGGCCTGCTTGCGACACTCTCTGAAATGGCCTTCTCCGGGCGCTGCGGGATCGACTGCGATCTGGGCGGGCTGTCCGGACTCGGGGGTGCGGCCGGCGAAAACGAGGCGGTTTCGACAGCACAGCAGGATGCAGTGGTACCCGGTGTCGTTGGCGTGGCTGGAGGCGGGGTTGTGACTGTGACGAGGCGCGACTCGCTCGCGGCGCTGTTCGCCGAAGAACTTGGCGCCGTGCTGCAAGTACCCACGGCTGAACGGGCGGCTGTGATGCAACGGCTCGCCGACCATGGCCTCGGCGCCTGCGGCCAGGTGATCGGCGCGCCGCGCGCCGACGGGCTGATCCGCATCCGCCAAGGCGATCGGCTGTTGTTCGAGGCGACCCGTGCCGAGCTGCAACAGGTCTGGTCCGAAACCAGCTGGCAGATGCAGCGCCTGCGCGACAATCCGGACTGCGCCGATGAGGAATTTGCCCGCATCGCCGCCGACGAGCCGGGCCTGAGCGCGACCTTGCCCTTCGATCCGGCCGAGGACATCGCCGCGCCGCTGATCGCGACTGGCGCTCGGCCACGGCTGGCGGTGCTGCGCGAGCAGGGCGTCAACGGCCAGATCGAGATGGCCGCCGCCTTCGATCGCGCCGGCTTCGACTGCATCGATGTGCACATGTCCGACCTGCTTGAGGGCCGTCTCGGGCTCGATGGCTTCCAGGGACTGGCCGCCTGCGGGGGCTTCAGCTATGGCGACGTGCTCGGTGCCGGCGAGGGCTGGGCCAAGACCATCCTATTCAACCCCCGCGTGCGCGAGCAGTTCCAGACCTTCTTCGCGCGTGCCGACAGCTTCGCGCTTGGCGTCTGTAACGGCTGCCAGATGCTGGCCAATCTGCGCGAGCTGATCCCCGGTACCGAGCATTGGCCGCACTTCGTCCGTAACCGCTCGGAGCAGTTCGAGGCGCGGCTGCTGATGGTGGAGGTGGGGCCATCGCCATCGATCCTGCTGCAAGGGATGCAGGGTGCGCGGATGCCGATCGTCGTCTCGCACGGCGAGGGCCGCGCCGAGTTTCGTGATGCGGCGCAGCAGCAGGCCGCCGAGCCCATGACCGCGCTACGCTACATTGAGGCTGATGGCGCGCCGGCAATCCGTTACCCGGCCAATCCGAACGGCTCGCCGGAGGGCATCACTGGTCTCTGCAATACCGACGGTCGCGTCACCATCATGATGCCGCACCCGGAGCGGATCTTCCGTACCGTGCAGCAGTCCTGGCATCCCGATGATTGGGGCGAGGACAGTCCCTGGATGCGGTTGTTCCGCAATGCGCGTACCTGGGTTGGCTGAAGCCGCAATGGATGCGGCCGATCCGCGCCTGGCAACCGGGGAGGCGGCCTGGATCGAGGTGATCCGCAAGATGGACGAGACCTATGCGGATCTCGTCCACTACCAGGTCGAACTCGAGCAAAAGAACAGCGCGCTGGAAGACGCCCAGCGCTTTATCGCCAGCGTGCTTGCATCGATGACCGATGTGCTGATCGTCTGCGATGTCGAAGGCCGGGTGCAGCAGGTCAATCAGGCGCTCGAGGAGCTGGTCGGACGCACCGAGGCGGAACTGCGCGGGCGCTCGTTCCTGGAGCTGATGGCGCCGACTTCGCTCGCCGAGGCCGAGGGGTTCGGCGCCCGCATCCGGCACGCGTCGGTGCACGACTGCGAGGTCGCGTTGATCGGTCAGGATGGCGACGATGCGCCCTTGGCGATGAACTGTACCTCCCGCTACGATCACCGTGGGCGGCTGGTTGGCATGGTGCTGATCGGCCGTCCAGTGGGCGATCTGCGCGAGGCCTATCGGGCACTCGAATTCGCCTACACCCAGCTCAAGCAGGCGCAGACACGGCTGATCGGGGCCGAGAAGATGGCCTCGCTGGGTCGGCTCGTGGCCGGCGTTGCCCATGAACTCAACAATCCGATCAGCTTCGTCTACGGCAACGTGCATGCGCTCTCGCGCTACCGTGAGCGCCTGCTGCGCTACTGCGAGGCAATTGATCAGAGCGATCCGCCGCCCGAGCTGGTCGCGCTGAAACACGACCTGCGCATCGAGTCGTTGCTGGCCGATCTCGAGCCGCTGATCAAGGGCACGCTCGAGGGCGCCGAGCGGGTGCGTGACATCGTTCAGGATCTGAAACGCTTCTCCTCCGGGCAGCAGGGGGCGTTTACCGAGTTCGACCTGGTGCATGTGATCCGCACTGCGGTGCACTGGGTGACCAAGGGCAGCCGACGCGACCTGGTCATCGCGCTGGACCTGCCCGAGCGGTTGGTGGTCACCGGCCATCCCGGACAGCTGCATCAGGTGGTCATGAACCTGGTGGAGAACGCCCTGGATGCGATGCAGGATTGCGACAGCGCGCGCCTAGAGGTTGCCGCCGGTCGCAGAGAGAGCGACGGGAGCGGCGGGAGCAGCAAGCACGGCATTTGGTTGACGCTGCGCGATACCGGCCCTGGCATCGCGGAGGCGGACCTGCTCAAGGCCATGGATCCCTTCTTTACCACCAAGCCGGTCGGCAAGGGTACCGGGCTCGGCCTGTCGATCAGCTACGGTATCCTGCGGGATCACGGCGGCGAGCTGAGCATCGAGAACCATCCCGAGGGCGGCGTGATCGCGCGGGTGCTGTTGCCGTCCGGCGATCAAAATGATCGCGGTCCGGAGCGCGATTCAGAGCGCCATGCCCCGGCATGCGAAGCCAACTCGCCAGCGGTGCGCACCTAGACGCTGGAGCGAACAGCATGAACCTAATCTGGCTACAATCCGGCGGCTGTGGTGGCTGCACCATGTCGCTGCTCTGCGCCGAGTCGCCCGATCTGTCGCGGCGGCTTGGCGCGGCGGGCATCGAGCTGCTCTGGCATCCATCGCTGAGCGAGGCCAGCGCCGCCGAGGTGCTGGAGCTGCTGCAGGCGGTCATCGCCGGCGAGCAACCGCTGGACCTGCTCTGCATCGAAGGCTCGATGCTACGGGGCCCGAATGGTAGCGGTCGCTTCCACTGTCTGGCCGGCACCGAGACGCCGATGATCCACTGGGTCGAGCGGCTCGCGGTGCGCTCGAGGTACACCTTGGCCATCGGCACCTGCGCCGCGTTCGGCGGCATCACCGCCGGCGGCTCCAACCCGACCGAGGCCTGCGGACTGCAGTTCGACGGCGCCCACCTCGGCGGCCTGCTCGGCTCCGACTATCGCTCCAGCGGTAGGCTGCCGGTGATCAATGTCGCCGGCTGTCCGACGCATCCGAACTGGGTCACCGAGACGCTGGCCGCGATCGCCCTCGGTGAACTCGATGCTGACGGCCTGGACGGGCTCGGCCGGCCGCAGATGTTCGCCGATCAGCTCGTCCATCATGGCTGTCCGCGCAACGAGTTCTACGAGTTCAAAGCCAGCGCCGAGCAGCCCTCGGACCTCGGCTGCCTGATGGAGCATCTCGGTTGCCTTGGCACCCAGGCCCATGCCGATTGCAATATCCGCCTCTGGAACGGCGAGGGCAGCTGCACCCGTGGCGGCTATGCCTGCATCAACTGCACCGCCCCCGAATTCGAGGAGCCTGGCCACCTGTTTCAGCGCACCCCGAGCATCGGTGGTATCCCCGTCGGCCTGCCGACCGATATGCCGCGCGCCTGGTTCATCGCGCTCGCTTCCTTGAGTAAGGCCGCGACCCCAGAGCGTCTGCGCCGCAATGCGGTCTCGGACCACATCGCGGTGTCGCCGAGCATTCGAAAACCAAAGCCTCGCTGATGCTGCGTTGCCGATGAAAACGCTGGTGCTCGGCCCCTTCAATCGTGTCGAGGGTGATCTCGAGGTGCGGCTCGAGATCGCCGATGGCGCCGTGCGGTCGGCGCGGGTCAATTCGCCCCTGTATCGCGGCTTCGAGCAGATCCTGCATGGCAAGGAACCGCTGGATGCGTTGGTGATCGTGCCGCGCATCTGCGGCATCTGCTCGGTCAGCCAATCGCTGGCTGGCGCCCGTGCGCTGGCCGATCTCGGCGGGGTGTGGATGCCGCCGAACGGGGAGCTGGCGACCAACCTGGTGCTGGCCTGTGAGAACCTGGCCGATCACCTGAGCCACTTCTATCTGTTCTTCATGCCCGATTTCGCCCGCGAGGTCTACGCCGATGAGCCCTGGTATGCGGCGATCGAGCAGCGGTTTCGGGCATTGACTGGCAGAGCCTCAGGCGCCGTAATCCGGGCCCGTGCCGAGTTGCTGCACCTGATGGGCACGCTCGCCGGCAAGTGGCCGCATTCGCTTAGCCTACAACCAGGTGGCTCGACCAAGCCGGTGCAGCCGCAGGAACGGCTGCATCTGTTGGCAACCCTGGCTGCGGTGCGAGACTTCTTGGAGCAGCAGACCTTCGGCGACCGCCTCGAGACCCTGGTCGCACTCGACAGCGCCGATGCGCTCGAGGCTTGGGCAGCCTCGGCGCCGGTGGAGCAGGGCGATCTTCGACGCTTTCTGCAAGTCTCCCGGGCGCTCGGGCTTGATCGACTGGGTCCTGGTCCGGGACGCTTGATGAGCGTCGGCAGCTTCCTGCGCGATGGTGAGCCGCTGTGCCACACCGGCTTCCGCCGTGGCCTCTGGTACGGGAGTGGCGACGATGATGAGGGCCGCGACCTTGAGCTGGATCTTGCGCAGGTCACCGAGGATCTGAGCACGAGCTGGATGCGCGGCGGCGAGCCGCTGCACCCGAGCTGTGGGGTGAGCCTCCCGGATGCCGACAAGCCCGATGCCTACAGCTGGTGCAAGGCGCCGCGTCTGGCGGGCCAGCCAGTGGAGGTCGGCGCAGTGGCCCGCCAGCACATCGATGGCCAGCCTCTGATCCGCGACCTGGTATCGAGCGCGGGCACCAATGTGCACAATCGCGTCGTCGCCCGACTGCTCGAGAGCGCACGGCTGATCATTGCAATGGAAGCCTGGGTGCGCGCCCTGCGCCCAGGCGAGCCCTTCTGCGAGCCGGCGCGATTGCCGGACGAGGGTGAGGCGGTCGGCCTTACTGAAGCTGCTCGCGGCAGCCTTGGCCATTGGCTCCAGGTCCGCCACGGGCGCATCCTCAACTATCAGATTATCGCTCCCACCACTTGGAACTTCTCACCGCGCGACGCGCGCGGCGTTCCAGGACCGCTCGAGCAGGCCCTGGTCGGCGCGCCGATCCGACCGGGCGAGCAGACAGCGATTGCCGCGCAGCATATCGTGCGCTCGTTCGATCCTTGTATGGTTTGCACCGTTCACTAACCGCTAGCCTGGGTCTGCGTCGGTAGTGCCATCTCCCCTAGCTGACGAGTCACCATCCCGGCCCGGACATGCGGGCCTTCAGATGCGCGAATACAGGTACTCAGACTCGTCGGACGCACGGAAACACCCCGAGAGCGTCTTGACCCCGGTACACGGCAACGAGGCCTACGAGATCCGCGCCCGCGCCGCCGCAATCCGGGGAGAGCCATAATGCACCCTATCTCGGCGGCTAAGTTCCGAGCTTAAATGGCTTTTGAGAGGCTAATTCATGCTAATAAACATCCACCGGATCAGCGTCAAGTATGCCAGCGCCTTCATCGGCGTGGCGCTGTCGCTGCTCATTGTCGTCGTCGCCAACTTCTTCCTCGTCGAATCGCTCAAGGGGCGAATGGTCGAATTCAGCACCACCTTCAACCAAGCCATCTCGAACGTCCTCAACGCCGATCGCGACCTCTATCAAGCACGGCTAGCCGAGATGGAATACCTGCGCGCCGCGCCGGACACCGACAAGGCACAGAGCGCGCGAACCGACTATCGGGAGAACGCCCAGCAGGCCTTCGATCGCATGCAGGACTTCAAGACGCTGATGGCCGGTTATCCCGATGTCGTCGCCAAGCTCACGGCATTCGATGGGCTTTTTGAAGCCTGGTCGCAGCACTCCAGCCGCGTGTTCGAACTGCAGGCGGCGGGTAACAGCGCGGCGGCAACGACACTCTCCGACGGCGCCTCGCTGCAGGCGTTCGGCGCCTTGCGTGAGGTCTACAACTTGGGCGGTGAGGCGGCCGACGCCAAGGTCGCCGAACTCCAGGCCCTGTCGCTGGCACAGATCAAGACGCAGCGCTGGATCATCGGTCTGTTCTCGCTGGCGGTGTTTTTCGCCGCGACGACCCTCGCCCTGCTCGGGCCGCTGCTGATGTCCCGAGCGATCCGCGCCGTCACCGCGCGGATCAAGGATATCTCCGAGGGCGACGGCGACCTGACCGCGCGTATCGACTCGTCCCGCCGTGACGAGATCGGCGAGCTGGCGAGCCAGTTCGACGACTTCATCGCCTACATCGACTCGACCCTGAAGGCGGTGCGCACCAGCACCCAGGGCGTGAGCATTGCGTCCGACGAGATCGCCAGTGGCAGTGTGGATCTCGCCACTCGGACCGAACAGGCGGCTTCCAGCCTGCAGGAGACTTCGGCGTCGATGGAGCAGATCTCGGCGACCGTCAGCAACACCTCGGAAGCCGCCATGCAGGCCAGTCAACTGGTCAACTCGACGGCCGACGTCGCCCGCGAGGGTCACAAGGCGATGCAGCAGCTGGAGCGCACCATGGATGAGATCAACACCTCGGCCTTGGCGATCAGTGAAATCATCGGCATGATCGACGGCATCGCCTTCCAGACCAACATCCTAGCGCTCAACGCCTCGGTCGAAGCGGCCCGTGCCGGCGACCACGGCCGCGGCTTCGCGGTCGTCGCTCAGGAAGTTCGGACCCTGGCCAGCCGCTCCGGCGAAGCGTCGAAGAACATCCGCGAACTGATCGATACTTCGGTGGCCCGCACTCAGTCCGGCAATAAACTAGTCAAGCACACCGGGCAGACCATGGAACAGATCGTCTCGAGCATCGAGCAGGTCACCGACATGATCGGCAATATCAGCGCCGGCACCAAGGAGCAGAGCCAGGGCATTGGCCAGGTCAACGCCGCCGTCAGCGAACTCGACACCATGACTCAGCACAACGCGGCGATGGTCGAACAGCTCAGCGCGGCGTCCAGCGAGATGCGCAAACAGGCCGAACGGCTCAACGCTCTGATCGGCTCGTTCCGCCTGAGCGGCGAGACGCCCGCTGCGACGCCAACCGCACGCTTGGGGCGACCCAAGCAGGAATCGCCCGTTACGCCTCGTCCGACGGCGCGGCGTTCTTCCACGTCGCCGGCCGAGGACGAATGGGCGAGCTTCTAGGAGCTACGCGGCACGAAGCGTAGCGCTGCCGGTTAGCGCGCTCGCTCAGCATCAGTTCGTATTCTGATTCGCCAAGTAGTTGGTCATCGCCTTCTTGGAGGTGTTGGATGATGCGGTTGCTGTTCAGGACGATAGGCTCTCTTGGTGATCAGGAAGATGGCGAGGATGACGACTTGAGGCGCTCTGTATAGAAAGTTTTCAATTTGGCGTAAACCGTAAAGAATGTTATCGATCTAAAAGTTGATCGACCGCAATATTGTATGCATAAGATATTGGTTTTTAAGTAAGTTTTAAAGCTGGCCCGGCCCCTGCATTGACAATTGTCAGTGAGAAACCCGAGGGGACCGAAAGAGGGCCAAGCGCCGATGCCAACCACCGAAACCTTCTATGAGGTGATGCGCCGCCAGGGGATTACCCGGCGCAGCTTCATCAAATACTGCAGCCTCACGGCGACCGCGCTCGGCCTGGCGCCGAGCTTCGCCGGCAAGATCGCCCATGCCATGGAGACCAAGCCGCGCACGCCGGTGCTCTGGCTGCATGGGCTTGAGTGCACCTGCTGCTCCGAGTCCTTCATCCGCTCCGCCCATCCGTTGGTCTCGGATGTGGTGCTGTCGATGATCTCGCTCGACTACGACGACCTGATCATGGCCTCGGCCGGGCATCAGGCTGAGGCCATCCTCGAGGAGATCACGCACAAGTACAAGGGCAACTACATCCTCGCGGTCGAGGGCAACCCGCCGCTGAATCAGGAGGGGATGAGCTGCATCATCGGCGGCCGGCCGTTCCTCGAGCAGTTGCAGGAGGTGGCCAAGGACTGCAAGGCGATCATCTCTTGGGGCAGTTGTGCCTCCTGGGGCTGCGTGCAGGCCGCGCGTCCGAACCCGACCCAGGCGACGCCGATCGATCAGGTGATCCGCGACAAGCCGATTATCAAGGTGCCCGGCTGTCCGCCGATCGCCGAGGTGATGACCGGGGTGCTCACCTACATGCTGACCTTTGAGCGCATCCCGCAGCTCGACCGCCAGGGCCGGCCGGTCATGTTCTACGGCCAGCGCATCCACGACAAGTGCTATCGGCGGCCGCACTTCGATGCCGGCCAGTTCGTCGAGGACTGGGACGACGAGGGCGCGCGCAAGGGCTACTGCCTGTACAAGATGGGCTGCAAGGGTCCGACGACCTATAACGCCTGCTCGACGGTGCGCTGGAACAATGGCGTGTCCTTCCCGATCCAGTCTGGCCATGGCTGCATTGGCTGCTCCGAGGACGGCTTCTGGGACAAGGGCAGCTTCTATCAGCACGTGACCGATACCCACGCCTTCGGCGTCGAGGCCAATGCCGACAAGGTCGGGCTGGGCGCGGTCGGGGTGGTCGGCGCCGCTATCGGTGCCCATGCCGCCTATTCGGCCGTTCATCGCGCCAAGCAGCAACAGCACGAGCCCAGCCCTTCCAATCCGGCAGATTCCACCCCGGCAGGTGACGACCGATGACCGCGACCCCGAATATAACCCAGAGCCAGCCTCAACCGCATAACCAGAGTGAGGCCGCCGCCCAGCCCGAAGTCCAAGACCAAGCTCAAGCGCCGGCCCAGCCGCAGATCCAGACCCCGAACGGCTTCAGTCTCGACAACAGCGGCAAGCGCGTCGTCGTCGATCCGGTGACCCGGATCGAAGGCCACATGCGTTGCGAGGTCAACCTGGACGAGAACAATGTGATCCGCAACGCGGTCTCGACCGGCACCATGTGGCGCGGGCTCGAGGTGATCCTCCGTGGCCGCGATCCGCGCGATGCCTGGGCCTTCACCGAGCGCATCTGCGGCGTCTGCACCGGCACCCATGCACTGGCCAGCGTGCGTGCGGTCGAGGATGCGCTCGGCATCCCGATCCCGGAGAACGCCAACTCGATCCGCAACATCATGCAGCTGACGCTGCAGGCGCATGACCACCTGGTCCACTTCTACCATCTGCATGCGCTCGACTGGGTGGACGTGGTGGCCGCGCTGAAGGCCGACCCGAAGGCGACCTCGGCGCTGGCGCAGTCGATCAGCGACTGGCCGATGTCCTCGCCCGGCTACTTCCGCGACGTGCAGAACCGGATCAAGCGTTTCGTCGAGTCCGGGCAGCTCGGCCCATTCATGAACGGCTACTGGGGCAATCCGGCCTACAAGCTGCCGCCCGAGGCCAATCTGATGGCGGTCGCGCATTATCTGGAGGCGCTCGATTTCCAGAAGGAGATCGTCAAGATCCACACCATTTACGGCGGCAAGAATCCGCATCCGAACTGGTTGGTCGGCGGCATGCCCTGCGCGATCAATGTCCACGAGGTCGGCGCCGTCGGCGCGGTCAACATGGAGCGGCTGAATCTGGTGTCCGGCATTATCGACCGGACTATCGATTTCATCGATCGCGTCTACATCCCGGACCTGCGCGCGATCGCCTCCTACTACAAGGACTGGACCTACGGCGGCGGTCTGAGCAGTCGGGCGGTGATGTCCTACGGCGACATCCCGGATCACGCCAACGACGATTCGGCCAGCAACCTGCTGCTGCCGCGCGGCGCCATCATCAACGGCGATCTCTCCAAGATCCACGAGGTCGATCTGCGCGACCCGGAGCAGATCCAGGAGTTCGTCGACCACTCCTGGTTCCGCTACGACGACGAGTCCAAGGGGCTGCACCCTTGGGACGGTGTCACCGAGGCAAACTATCAGCTCGGCCCCAACGCCAAGGGCACCTCGACCCGCATCGAGGCGGTCGACGAGGGCGCCAAGTACTCTTGGATCAAGGCCCCGCGCTGGCGTGGCCATGCGATGGAAGTCGGGCCGCTGGCACGCTACGTCATCGGCTATGCGCAGGGCAACCCGGAGTTCAAGGAGCCGGTCGACAAGCTGCTCAAGGATCTGGACCTGCCGCTGAGTGCGCTGTTCTCGACTCTGGGACGCACCGCCGCGCGCGGACTCGAGGCCTCTTGGGCGGCGCACAAAATGCGCTACTTCCAGGACAAGCTGATGGCGACTATCAAGGCCGGCGACACCGCGACCGCGAACACCGACAAATGGGAGCCAAGTCGCTGGCCGAAGCATGCCAAGGGCGTGGGAACCGCCGAGGCCCCGCGCGGCGCGCTCGGCCACTGGATCGTGATCGAGAAGGGCAAGATCGCCAATTATCAAGCCGTGGTGCCGACTACCTGGAATGGCTCTCCGCGCGATCCGCAAGGGAATATCGGTGCCTTCGAGGCGGCGCTGATGAATACGCCATTGGCCAAGGCCGATGAGCCGCTCGAGATCCTGCGCACCCTGCACAGCTTCGATCCATGCCTGGCCTGCTCGACGCATGTGATGGCGCCGGACGGCCAGGAAATGACCCGCATCAAGGTGCGTTAGGAGGTTGCCGATGAGTACCACATCAGAAGACCTCCTGAGCGAGAAGCGGCGCCAAAAACGCCGCGCTGGTATCCCGGTCACCAAACGCACCGCAGTCTATGTCTACCAGGCGCCGCTGCGGGTCTGGCACTGGGTCAACGCGCTCTCGATCACGGTGTTGGCCGTCACCGGCTGGTTCATCGCCAACCCGTTGCCGACCGTCACCGGCGAGGCGAGTGATCACTTCGTGATGGGCTATATGCGCTTCTTCCATTTCGCCGCCGGCTATGTGTTCGCGTTTGGCTTCCTGTTTCGGATCTACTGGGCCTTTGTCGGCAACCGCTACTCGCGGCAGCTGTTCACCCTGCCGTTCTGGCGTCGCAGCTTTTGGAGCGAACTCTGGCACGAGGTGCGCTGGTATGCATTCAAAGAGCCCGAGCCGCACAAGTACTATGGGCACAATCCGCTCGCGCATCTGTTCATGGTCGTCATCATCACCGTCGGCGGCCTGGTGATGATCGTTACCGGCTTCGCGCTCTATTCGGAGCAGGCCGGGCTCGGTAGCTGGCAGGACGAGCTGTTCGGCTGGGTGATCCCGCTGGTCGGTCAGAGTCAGGACGTGCGCATCTGGCACCATTGGGGCATGTGGGTGATCGTCGTCTTCGTGATGTTGCACGTCTATACCGCCATCCGCGAGGACGTGATGTCGCGTCAGAGCCTGATCAGCACCATGATCAGCGGCTGGCGGATGTTTAAGGATGACCGGCCATGAAGAAAGTGGTGAGTGCTGAGTGGGGAGTGGGGAGTGATTCCGGTGGAGCGCTGGCTCAGGAGCCGCGTGTGCTGCTGCTTGGGATCGGCAATCTGCTTTGGGCCGATGAGGGCTTTGGCGTGCGCTGTATCGAGGCGATGGCCTCAAGGTATCGCTTCGGGCCGAATGTCACCTTACTCGACGGTGGCACCCAGGGTCTCTACCTGGTCGATCAGGTGCGCGCGGCCGATGTACTGGTGGTCTTCGATGCGGTCGACTATGGCTTGCCGCCGGGGGCGCTGAAGCGGGTCGAGGGCAATGCGGTGCCGCAGTTCCTCGGCGCCAAGAAGATGAGCCTGCATCAGACCGGCTTCCAGGAGGTCCTGGCGCTGGCCGATCTGCTCGGCGACGCGCCTGACCGTCTGCTTCTGATCGGTGTCCAACCGGTCGAGCTAGAGGACTTTGGCGGTAGCCTGCGGCCCGAGATCAAGGCGGCGCTTGACCCGGCTATCGAGATGGCCCTGGATTATCTGGCCGAGCTTGGGATCAGGCCGCTCGGAGATACTGCATCGGCTGCGGCTGCCGATGCGGTTGTTGGCGCAGCTGCGGGCGCTAGCGCTGGTCCGATTGCCTCAAGGCGCATGGGGACCGGTGCCCATTCGGCGAAAGCTGAGGCCTGGTCTGCTATGGGTCAAGATGTGCGACCAGATCTACCACATCCAGCGCTGGATCTCGCCGCCTATGAGTTCGGACGGCCGCCGCCGGAGCTGGCCTGTCGCACCGGTGATGAACGGTTGCTGGCAAGGAGGATCACGCCGAGCACAGCGGACTTGGCCCATCCGAGCGAGAGCCAAACAGGGTGCCTGAGCCCTGATCCGTGCGTCGGGCCGAGCGCAGGCTGGACGACTGAACCGATCACAACGGAAAGGATGAACTAATGCTCGCACCTCTGATCGATGCCTTGACCGAACGTCATGGCCTGCCGCAACTCGGGGGCGATGATGTCGAGGCCTTCATTGCACGCGATGGCCATCATCTGCTGTTCATCGCCGGCGATCCGGCCAAGTATCCAGAGGCGTTGGATGTCGCGGTGATCCTGCCGGAGCTGATCGCTGCCTTCTCCGGGTGCTTCGACGCGGCCCTCATCGGGCCCGATGCCGAGAAGGTCTTGTTGGACCGCTATGGCGTCAGTCGCGTCCCGGCCCTGATCCTACTGCGCGGCGATGCCTATCTTGGCGCTATTAGCCGGGTGCGCGACTGGGCTGAATACCTGGCCGAGTTCTTGCGGCTACTGGAGGCCGGGCCGACGCGCCCGCCGGGGATTGGGATAGCGATTCAGTTCGAGCAGGCGCCGGGTTAGCGCGGGTACATCGATCAACAGCAAGTATGCCCGGCGTTTCTTTTGGGCCATCTGATCTAGGAGCCAGTCATGAACAATCTGCCCAACCACGAGCCCCGGCCACTCCCGATCGGTGCCGTCGGTCCTGGAACCCAGCCGGTTGGAGATGATGAGGTCGCGTTGGAATACTTGGCGATGCCGAGCGCCATGCAGACCTACCGGCCGCCGGTGCTGCCGGAACCAGAGGAGGTCGCCGAGTGCAACCGTGGACTCGCGTTCCTCGGCGCATTGCATCGGCTGCTCTCGGGCTACCGGGTCGGTGCTCTGCCGCAGGTAATGGACCTGGTGCATCTGGCGCCGCGCGATCGACAGCTCGTTCTGGAGACGCTCGGGGAGGGCGAGGTGAGCATCCGTTCGGCCGGCCCGAGCGCCGTCTCGAATGACTTCGACTTGCCAGGCGCATCAGCCTCGTCGGCGGCCGGTTCGATGCCCCTGGCGATGTCGCTCCCGCCCGCGCTCGAGCGGACGGCACAGGAAACTCGGCTCGCCGGTATCTGGCACGTGCGTGAGCATCACCCGGACGGGACACTGCGTCGAGACGTCCTCGAGGTCTGCGCGGTACCTGGTTTCGTGCGCTTCGGTACCTTCGCGGATGCCAAGGCCGACATCGATCTCGAAGACCGCGCGATGAGCGGGCTGATGAATGCCCCAGGTGTGCTTGCCGAACTCGCTGCGGCACTGGAGGCGCGGGCGATCACAAACCACACCGAGCGGGTCAGGGTGATCAATCTCAGCCTGCTGCCGCAGACCGAGGCCGACCTTGCTTACCTTGAGGAACAGCTGGGTATCGGCTCGACGCAGATCCTCTCGCGCGGCTATGGCAACTGCCGCATCACCGCGACCCGAACCCGAGATCTCTGGTGGGTGCAGTACTTCAACAGCGATGACCGGCTCATCCTGAATACGCTCGAAGCCACCGATGTGCCAGCCGCAGCGCTCGCCGCGCAGGAGGATATCGACGATAGTGCCGAGCGGCTGGCGGAGATTCTAGAGGCGCTGCAATGAGCTTGCCCCAAGCCCAAGCTTTGATGCACCAGCGCATGGAATGCCGCATCTGTTGGCAGGTCTATGACCCGGCGCTGGGGGATGAGCTGGGGCAGATCGCGCCCGGGACCCCATTTGAGGCTCTGCCATCAGACTGGCGCTGCCCACAGTGCGATGCGGCCAAGGAGGCCTACCTAATATGCGGCTGATCGATCACCCCTGCCTGCATGGATGCTGGCGTCGGAGCGTGTGTCCGATACCTGGCTTGCATGCGAGGACGCGATCGCCGATGCTCGCATGATGTTGAGAGCGAACCGGCCGTGACGGGCAAACAATCCACCTTGATGGGTGATCTTGAGCGAAGCCTCGCCAACGCCTTCGAGCAGATCCATCAACAGCGCATGCTCGGCTTACCGATCCTGCATCCGGGGCTACGGGTCGCGGTGGTTGCCGGCCGCCGCTGGCAAGGCGATTGGATCGGCGTGCTGCTGACCCCTTGGTGCATGAATCTGGTGTTGATCCCAGGCCCCGAGTCCAGGCATCGATCCCACCCCGCAGCTGGCTCGTCTAAAATGGGTGGCCGTCCACACCCGCCCGAGTGCGACCGCCAATGTCCGATCCGCGCCCGACCGTCCTCATCGTCGATGATGAGCCGCTCTCACTTGAGACCATGGCGCGCATCCTCGACGAGCGCTTCGAGGTGCGCAGCGCACTCGATGCCGAGCAGGCCGAGCGCATCCTGGCCGAGGATTGGGTGCAGGTGGTGGTCTCAGACCAGCGCATGCCTGGCACCACCGGCGTCGAATTGCTGGCACTGGTGCGTGAGCGTTGGCCGGATGTGGTGCGCATCATCATCTCCGGCTACACCGATGCCGAGGACATCATCGATGGCATCAACCGCGCCGGCATCTATCAGTACATCACCAAGCCCTGGCATCCAGACTATCTACTACTGACCGTCGACAACGCCTGTTGGCTCTATCAGCTGCAGCGCGAGAACGAGCGCCTAGCGCTCGAGAATCGGATGTCAGCGGCGAGCCTGGAGCGCCGTCTTAGCGAGCAGCGCACGCGGGTTCGGCGTAACTTTCGGCTCGATGCGGTGGTGCGCGGGCCGAACAGTCCGCTGCACGCGATCTGCGAGCAACTGGCCCGGCTCGCGCCCTACGACATCCCGGTGCTGCTGACTGGCGAATCCGGCACCGGCAAGGAGCTGTTCGCGCGCGCGCTGCATTACAACAGCCTGCGCGCCGAGCAGCCTTTCGTCGCCGAGAACTGCGGCGCGCTGCCGGATCAGCTACTCGAGAGCGAGCTATTCGGCCATCGCCGCGGCGCCTTCACCGGCGCGGTGGCGGACCGGGTTGGGCTGTTCGAGCAGGCCGATGGCGGCACCATCTTCCTCGACGAGATCGGCGATGTGTCGCCGGCGTTCCAGGTCAAGTTGCTGCGCGTGCTACAAGAGGGCGAGATTCGGCCCCTGGGCAGCAATCAGCGCCGCCGTATCGATGTGCGCGTGGTTGCCGCCACCAACCGCGATCTAGACCAGGCGATGGCCGAAGGCAGCTTTCGCGCCGATCTCTACTATCGCCTCGCCGGCGTGACCCTGCGCCTGCCACCGCTGCGCGAGCGGCCAGAGGATATCGCGCCGCTCTGTGAGCGGCTGCTCGACAACGCCGCCACCGCGTTCGGCGTCGCGCGGCCCGAGTTGAGTGAGGCGGCGCTGGCGCAGCTCGAGCGTTATCACTGGCCCGGCAACGTGCGCGAGCTGACCAACGAGATCCAGCGGCTGTTGGTGCTGGGCAGCGGTCGCAAGGCCCTGGGCGTTGAGGATCTGAACTCACGGATCAGGGCTGCGACAACGGTCAGGTCCGCGATCGTAGCACCAGACGCCATGACGGCACCCTTGGGCGCTATGCCGGCCAGTGAGCCTTCACCTGCGGAGCGCGGATTAGCCGAGCGTGTATCGGGCGAACGTGCCTCGGCCGAGTTTGCCACCGCATACTCACTCGCGCCAACAGCGGCATCTGCCTCAGCCTCAGCAGCACTCAGCCTCAAGGACCGCGTCGAGCAGCTAGAGCGGCAGATCTTAAGCGAGACCCTCGAGCGCTGCGGTTGGAACAAGACGCGTGCCGCACAGGCGCTCGGCCTCTCGCGGGTCGGGCTCAATAACAAGCTAGAGCGCTATCAGCTCGAGCAGGAGTCACAAGGTCCAGGTTGAGCGCACGAGCTTGATCGTTCGTTAGAGCCGGCTGACTCAGAGGTCGTCCAGCTCACCAAGCCGCCGCAGGGCGTGGCGGTCATGGATCTGAATCTGTTGTCCGCTGACTGTCATCACCCCCTGATCGCTTAAGCGCCGGGTGATGCGCGACCAGGTCTCGGGCTTGATGGTCAGGCGCGAGGCCAGCGTCGCTTTTGGCCAGGCCAGTGTCAGTTCATCGGCATCGTCGGGCAGTTCGGCCAGCAGCCAGCGGGCGAGGCGCACGCTGGCCGAGTGCAGGGCCAGATTGTCGATCTCGGCTATGAGTGCTTGCAGGCGCTGGCTCAGACTGCCGAGCAGGGCAAAGCAGGTGTCGGGGGAGCCGCGCAGCATGGCGGCGAAATCGTTCGCGTCGATAGCGAGCAGTTCGCTCGGCATCAGGGCGGCGGCGCACACCGGATAGCGGCCAGTGCCCATGAACAGCAGTGCCTCGGCAAAGGTCTGGCCGGGGCCGATCAGCTCGATGATTTTCTCTTCGCCCTCGGCTGAGAGGCGGAACAGGCGGAGTTGCCCGGCGTGGACGAAGAAGAACCGCTCGGCCGGGTCATCCTGAGCGAACAGCCATTGGCCGGCCGCCAGGTGCCGGGTTTGGGCGCGCGCGTAGTCGGTCGATCTCCGCATCGCTCAGTTGCGCGAGTAGCGGTGCCTGGCGCAGGGCCTCATTGGATGGCATGGAACTCCCCGTGTGCGTTGGTACTGAGCCTCAAAAGGCGCTGTGCCGTGGCCAGAATGCGCCAGCGGCCCCGCCGAAAGTGACAGCGGGCTGATCCAGCGCTCAGGCCGCCAGGGCGAGTTTCAGATCCTCGAGCGGATCGCCATTGGTCAGGCGCAGATCATAGGCCGCTTGCAGGCGCGCGAAAATGCCGGGCGTGATGAAGGCCGGCGGCTGCGGCCCGAGGTTGATGCCCTTCACCCCCAGATGCAGCAGCGTCAGCAGCACCGCCACGGCTTTCTGCTCGAACCAACTGATGACCAGGGTCAGCGGCAGATCGTTCACCGTGCACTCGAGCGCTTCGGCCAACGCCACCGCGACCATGATGGCGCCGTAAGCATCATTGCACTGCCCCATGTCGAGCAGGCGCGGCAGGCCGAGATGTTCGCCATAGACATGATCACGAATGCGATATTTGCCGCAGCCGAGGGTGAGGATAAAGGAATCATCCGGCGTGGCGGCGGCATAGTCGGTGAAATAATTGCGCCCCTTTTCGGCGCCATCGCAGCCGCCAATCACAAAGAAATGGCTGATCTTCCCGGCCTTGATCGCCTCCAGAATGGCACCGGCCTGATCGAGAATCACCTGGCGATGGAAGCCCACCGGTTGCTCGGTACCCAGGCGTTCCTCACAGGGCGGGCAGGCGCGCGCGGCGGCAATCACCTGGCTGAAATCCCCGTCTTTAACGTGCTGCCCGGCTGGCACCGCCACCGCGTTGGTGGTGAACAGGCGGTCGCGATAACTCTCGGGCGGAATCAGCACGCAGTTGGTGGTGCCGACAATGGGGCCGGGGAAGGCGGCGAATTCCTTTTTCTGATCCTGCCAGGCACCACCATAGTGGCCGGCGAGATTCGGATGCTCCTGAAACTTGGTGTACATGTGCGCCGGCATCATCTCGCCATGGGTGTAGACCTGGATGTCCGTGCCCTTGACCTGTTCGAGCAGGTGCCAGAGATCGAGCAGATCATGGCCAGTGACCAGAATGCCGGGGCCGGCCTGGGTGCCTTCGCGCAGCGGTGTCGGGCGCGGCGCGCCGAAGGTGGCGATATGACCCTCATCGAGCATCTGCATGACGCGCAGATTCTTCTCGCCGCATTCCAGGCAATACTTGAGCAGGGTGTCCTCGTCGAAATTCACATTGGTCATGGTGGCGAACAGGGCCTCTTCGATGAAGGCCGAGACGGTTTCATCCGATTTGCCCAGCCGCCGGGCATGATGGGCATAGGCGGCCATGCCCTTGAGGCCAAAGATCAGCAGCTCCTGCAAGGACTGGACATCCTCGCTCTTACCGCAGACGCCGGGGCTGTTGACGCAGGCGCTGTTACGAAAGGTTTGTTCGCATTGGTTGCAGAACATCGGAGACACTCCAGGAGCGATGAAATGGATGAATGAGATCGATCAAAACGAACCCCATCCGATCGGTTGGGCGAACGCAGGAACAGACTGGGGTTAGGCGTGCCGGATGGCCTTGACCTTCATCAAGCGGGCCGGGCCGCTCGATCCAGCCGCTCAAGCAACCGGCTCAGTGAACCTGTTTCAGTGACAAGCCCTGCGCTACCAACCCCGTGCCAGCAGCGGCTTCAGAAACTGTCCGGTATACGAGGCCTCACAAGCGGCGATCTGCTCCGGGGTGCCGCTGGCGATGACCTGTCCGCCCTTGTCGCCGCCCTCGGGGCCGAGGTCGATGATCCAGTCGGCGGTCTTGATCACATCCAGGTTGTGCTCGATCACCACGACGGTGTTGCCGGCATCGCGCAGCCAGTGCAGCACCTGGAGCAGATGCTTGACGTCCTCGAAGTGCAGCCCGGTGGTGGGCTCGTCGAGGATATACAGGGTGCGGCCGGTGCCGCGTTTGGACAGTTCGCGGCTGAGTTTGACGCGCTGCGCCTCGCCGCCGGAGAGGGTGGTCGCGGCCTGCCCCAGGCGCAGGTAGCCGAGGCCGACGTCTTCCAGCGTCTTGAGCTTGCGGCGGATCACCTGCACCGGGCCGAAGAAGGCCAGCGCGTCCTCGACAGTGAGGTTGAGCACCTCGTCGATGGTCTTGCCCTTGTAGCGAACCTCGAGCGTCTCGCGGTTGTAGCGCCGGCCCTGACAGACATCGCATTGCACATAGACATCGGGCAGGAAGTGCATCTCGACCCGTATCAGCCCATCGCCCTTGCAGGCCTCGCAGCGCCCGCCCTTGACGTTGAAGCTGAACCGGCCCGGGCCATAGCCGCGTGAGCGCGCCTCGGGCACATTGGCGAAGAGGTCGCGGATCAGGTTGAACAGCCCGGTGTAGGTGGCCGGATTCGAGCGCGGGGTGCGGCCGATCGCGGACTGATCGATATCGACCACCTTGTCGAACTGCTCCAGGCCCTCGACGCCGGCATGCGGTGCGGGTCGCACTGAGGCGTTGTTGAGCAAGCGCGCGGCGAGCGGATAGAGGGTGTCGTTGATCAGGGTCGACTTGCCCGAGCCGGACACGCCAGTGACCACGCAGAAGGTGCCGATCGGGATCTCGGCATCGATACCGCGCAGGTTATTGCCACTGGCGCTGCGGATGATCAGTGGCTGATCGCCGCGCCCCGGACGGCGTTCGCTGGGGATCTCGATGCGTCGGGCGCCGCTGAGATACTGACCGGTCAGCGAGGTCGGCTCGGCGGCGATCGCCTCCGCCGATCCCTGGGCCACCACCTCGCCGCCATGGGCGCCCGCGCCGGGACCTAAGTCGAGCACATGATCGGCGCTGCGGATGGCGTCCTCATCGTGCTCGACGACGATGACGGTGTTGCCGAGATCGCGCAGCCGGGTCAGGGTGCCGAGCAGGCGGGCGTTGTCGCGCTGATGCAGGCCGATCGAGGGCTCGTCGAGGATGTACATGACGCCGACCAGCCCGGCGCCGATTTGGCTCGCCAGTCGGATGCGCTGCGCCTCGCCGCCGGAGAGGGTCTCGGCGCTGCGCGCGAGGGTCAGATAATCGAGCCCGACATCGACTAGGAACCGCAGCCGCTGGCTGATCTCCTGGACGATCTTGGTGGCGATCTCGCCGCGCGTACCGGGCAGTTCGAGCGTCTCGAACCAACGCAGCGAGTCGCCGACCGGCAGCGCGGACAGGGCGGGTAGAGTGCGCTCGGCGATCAGCACCTGCCGCGCGGCCTCATTGAGCCGTCGGCCGGCGCAGCTCGGGCAGGGACGCGCCGAGATGACCTTGGCTAGCTCCTCGCGCACCGTTGCCGAGTCGGTCTCGCGGTAGCGGCGCTCCATGTTCGGGATGATCCCCTCGAAGCTGCGTAGCTTGCCGCTGCCGCGCTCGTGCGGCAGTTTGAACTTGAGCTTCTCCTTGCCGCTGCCGAACAGGGTGTATTGCTGTGCCTGTTCGCTCAGATCACACCAGGCCGCTTCAATATCGAAGCCAAGATGCTCGGCGACACGGGTGAGCATCTGGAAATTATAGCCATTGCGCCGGTCCCAGCCGCGGATGACGCCAGCGGCCAGGCTCAGCTCCGGGTGCAGGATCACCTTGGCCGGGTCGAAGAACTGCTCGACGCCGAGCCCGTCACAGGTCGGGCAGGCGCCGGCCGGGTTGTTGAACGAGAACAACCGTGGCTCAAGCTCGGCCAGACTCCAGCCACAGCGCGGGCAGGCATAGTTGGCGGAGAAGGTCAGCGGCGCGCGCTCCTGGCCGTCGTCGTCTGCGTCCATCCAGGCCACCCGCAGCAGGCCCTTGGAGAGGGCGAGGGCAGTCTCGATCGACTCGGCCAGGCGCAGCTGCAGATCCGCGCGCACCCGGAAGCGATCCACGACCACCTCGATACTGTGCTTACGCTTCGCATCCAGCGGCGGTGGGCTATCGAGTTCGCACAGCTGGCCGTCGACCCGAGCGCGCACGAAGCCCTGGGCGTTCAGTTCGGCGAACAAGGACTGATGATCGCCCTTGCGCTCGGCGACCACCGGGGCCAACAGCATCAGCCGCTCGCCCTCAGGCAGCATCAGGATCTGATCGACCATCTGGCTCACCGTCTGCGCCGCGAGCGGCTCGCCATGGGTCGGGCAGTGCGGGATTCCGACCCGTGCGAAGAGCAGGCGCAGATAGTCGTGGATCTCGGTAATGGTGCCGACCGTCGAGCGCGGGTTGTGCGAGGTGGTCTTCTGTTCGATTGAGATCGCCGGCGACAGGCCCTCGATGTGGTCGACATCGGGCTTGTCCATCATCGACAGGAACTGCCGCGCATAGACCGATAGCGACTCGACATAGCGGCGCTGGCCTTCGGCGTAGAGGGTATCGAACGCGAGCGAGGATTTGCCCGAGCCGGACAGGCCGGTGATCACCACCAGCCGATTGCGCGGCAGGTCGACATTGATGTTCTTGAGATTATGGGTGCGCGCGCCGCGAATGCGGATCTGTTCAACCGATGGGTTGCCCGACATTAACGAGTCCGTCCTGAGTTGTTTCAGCGTCTCCCTCAGCGCCCGGAGCAAGAGCCCTTAGGCTCATCCGGGCGCAGCGCACCGAGCTAGCTCAGCTCTGCCTTGAGTGCATCCAGCTCGGAGCGCAATGCGACGACCTTGGTCTCGAGCTGTTCGACGCGTTGGATGAGTGCTTCCTGTTCTGCGTTGGCGGCTTGCGGTGAAGGGTGGCGGCTGCTGGCTGTGGTTGCGATCGACTCGGCTGAGGGCTCGCCGCAGAGCAGATGCGCGAAGCGTTGCTCGCGCATGCCTGGCTGGCGTGGTAGTTCACGCACCAGGGGCGGGTTGTGATGCGCCAGCTGATCGAGCGAGGTCTGCACTGCGTTCAGGCTGGCGAACTCGGCGAGCCGCGCGCAGTGGGTGCGCAATTCGCCCGTGGTCTGCGGACCGCGCAGCATGAGTACAGAGAGCAACGCCTGCTGTTGGCGGTCGAGCATGAAATGTCCGGTGAGCTTGTGGTCGAAACGCTCGCTGCGACCAGTGAAGCCGACGTGCACCAGACCGCGATCGCGCAGTTGGCCAACGCAGTGGCCAACCTCGCCGGGCGTGAGTTTCATCATCGGATCGCGGGCGCTCTTCTGATTGCAAGCCGTGACAAGACCATTCAGCGTGAGCGGATATTGATCCGGCGTGGTGCGCTCCTTCTCCATCAGACAGCCGAGCACGCGCGCCTCGATCGGCGTCAGCATTGCCGCGCTGGATCCAGCCTCATCGGACATGAGTTCGGATGACGTCGCTGAGGTTGGCCCCGGCTGGTCGTTTTCGGTGTCGAAGTCCAAGGCGCGCTCCGGTTGATCGCTTTTGATATTGATGCTTGGCTCGTGTCGCGTTCAGCCTCGATAGGACCGTTGGGCGCGCTGCTCACTCAGAACCCCTCGGTGGAGGTGAACAGGCCCACGCGCAGATCCTTGGCGGTGTAGATCACGCGACCGTCGACATCCATGGTGCCATCGCCGATGCCGAGCACCAGCTTGCGCGAGATCACGCGTTTCATGCAGACGCGGTAGGTGACCTTCTCGGCGCTTGGCAGCACCTGGCCGGTGAACTTGACCTCACCGACCCCGAGCGCGCGACCGTGGCCGGGGTTACCAATCCAGGCCAGGTAGAAGCCGACGATCTGCCACATGGCATCGAGGCCGAGACAGCCCGGCATCACTGGATCTCCCGGGAAGTGGCAGCCGAAGAACCAGAGTTCCGGCTTGATGTCGAGTTCGGCGATGATCTCGCCCTTGCCGTATTCGCCGCCATGGTCAGCGATGCGGGTCACGCGATCCATCATCAGCATGTTCGGCACCGGCAGTTGGGCGTTGCCGGGCCCGAACATCTCGCCATGGCCACAGGCGAGCAGCTGCTCGCGATCAAAGGATTCGGTTCTGCTCATTCTTGGTCTGGATTCCGTCTCGGTAGGGCGAGGGCAGTGGTTGGTGAGCGTGCTCAGCTAGCCAGTGCGCGCTCGAGGAAGGGGACGATCTCGTCGAGCGCGATCAGCTGCATCTCGGCGTCGCGCCGACCCTTGTATTCGACCTTGCCGTCATCGAGGTGCTTATCGCCGATGACGACGCGGTGAGGGATGCCGATCAGCTCCATGTCGGCGAACATGGAGCCGGGGCGGGCGTCGCGGTCGTCGAGCAGAACCTCGATGCCGACCGCCCGCATGCGCGCATAGAGGTCGTCGACGGCTTCGCGCACGCGGAACGATTTGCCGAGCTTCATCGGCAGCAGCGCGACCTCGAACGGCGCGATGCTGGCGGGCCAGCAGATGCCACGCTCGTCGTGGTGCTGCTCGATCGCGGCGGCGACCACGCGCGAGACGCCGATGCCGTAGCAGCCCATGGTCATGGTCACGGCCTTGCCGGATTCATCGAGCACCACGGCCTTCATCGCCTCGCTGTACTTGCGCCCGAGCTGGAAGATGTGGCCGACCTCGATGCCGCGCGCGATCGTCAGTGAGCCCTGACCGTCCGGGCTGGGATCGCCCTCGACTACACTGCGCAGATCGGCGACCTCGGGGGTCGGTAGATCGCGGCCCCAGTTGAGCCCGAACCAATGCTTGCCGTCCTGGTTGGCGCCGGCACTGAAGTCGGCAGTGGCCGCGACGCTACGATCGGCAATGCAAGGCAGGGGCAGATCCTTGGGCCCGAGCGAGCCGGGGCCGGCGCCGACCGCAGCGCGGATCTCGTCTTCGGTGGCCATGCGCAGCGGCACCAGGATCTGCGGCAATTTCTCGGCCTTGACCGGATTGAGTGCGTGGTCGCCGCGCACCAGCAGTGCGACCAGT
The DNA here is from genome assembly GCF_059621085.1 of Halochromatium sp. NSM3. Lineage (NCBI taxonomy): Bacteria > Pseudomonadati > Pseudomonadota > Gammaproteobacteria > Chromatiales > Chromatiaceae > Halochromatium > Halochromatium sp. NSM3. The sequence goes on from NZ_JCAQIA010000011.1 coordinate 68,854, forward strand.
CCTTGCTCCGCGCCGGTTTCCGGGTCGGCGCCGGCGACGACCAGGGTCTTGACCGTGCGCTCGATCGGTTGGCCATGCTGCTCGACCAGGTCGGCGATGGTCTTGGCGTTGGGGGTGTCGACCAGGCGTGGCTCCTCGCCGGGCGCCGGTGCGCTGGCATCGAGCCCAACCGCCTCGGCCAGCTCGACATTGGCGGCGTAGTCGCTGCCGGTCGAGAACGCGATCGCATCCTCGCCGGAGTCGGCCAGCACGTGGAACTCGTGCGAGGCGTTGCCGCCGATCGCGCCGGTATCGGCCTGCACGGCGCGAAAGTCGAGCCCGCAACGCTTGAAGATGCGGCTGTAGGTCTCGTACATCACCGCATAGGTGTCGGCGAGCGAGTCCTGATCGACGTGGAACGAGTAGGCGTCCTTCATCAGGAATTCGCGCGCGCGCATGGCGCCGAAGCGGGGGCGGATCTCGTCGCGGAATTTGGTCTGGATCTGATAGTAATTGATCGGCAGCTGCTTGTAGCTGCGCAGCTCATTGCGTGCTAGCTCGGTGATGATCTCCTCGTGCGTCGGGCCGAAGCAGAACTCGCGTTGATGGCGGTCTTTGATCCGCAACAGCTCGGGGCCGTATTGCTCCCAGCGCCCGGACTCCTGCCACAGCTCGGCCGGCTGCACCGCCGGCATCGCGACCTCGAGCGCACCGGCGCGGTCCATCTCCTCGCGCACGATGCGCTCGACCTTGCGCAGCACCCTCAGGCCGAGCGGCAGCCAGGTGTAGAGCCCGGCGGCGAGCTTGCGGATCATGCCGGCGCGCAGCATCAGTTGATGACTGGCGATCTCGGCGTCGGCCGGCGTCTCTTTGACGGTATTCAGCGGAAATTCTGAGGTACGCATGGGCGGCGGGACTCTCGAGCAAAGCGCCGAAGTCTATCGGCGCGACGGGGGTTGGACAACCGCTGATCAATACATGTGTTGTCCGCCGTTGATCGAGAGGGTGGTCCCGGTGATGAATCCGGCCTCATCGGCGACGAGAAAGAGCACCGCACGCGCGATGTCCTCGGGCTGGCCAAGGCGACCGACCGGGATGCGGGCGATGATCTTCTCGAGCACATTGGCCGGCACCGAGCGCACCATCTCGGTATCCACATAACCGGGCGCGACCGCGTTGACGGTGATGCCCTTGGCCGCGCCCTCTTGGGCGAGCGCTTTGGTGAAGCCATGGATGCCGGATTTGGCCGCCGCATAGTTGACCTGGCCATATTGGCCGGCCTGGCCGTTGATCGAGCCGATGTTGACGATACGCCCAAAGGCGCGCTCGCGCATGCCGTCGATGACCGCGCGCGCGCAATTGAAGCAAGACCCCAGATTGGTGTCGATGACCTGCTGCCACTGATCCGGGCGCATCTTGTGGAGGGTGCCGTCACGGGTGATGCCAGCATTGTTGACCAGCACATCGATGGGGCCAAAGTCCTGCTCGATGCGCTTGATGCCTGCGGCGACGGCGTCGAAATCGGCGACATCGAATTGGTAGGCCGGGATGCCGGTGCGCTGGGTAAATGCCTGGGCGGCCTGATCATTGCCGCCATAGTTGGCCGCGACCTGATAGCCGGCATCCTTGAGCGCAACGCAGATCGCCTCGCCGATGCCACGGGTGCCGCCGGTGACCAATGCTGTTTTTGTCATGTCTCTCTCTCGCTCTCGTCTTTGGTAGGTTCTTGTTATGCCGCGTTGCGATCACTCGCACCGCATGCGACATAGTAACGCAGACGCCAACGGCGTTTCGCGGCGACGCGCCCGCCCGAGCCAGCTAGAATGGCACGAACAAGAATGATGACAAACTTGGAGGAGTGGTCGCCTTGAAAGAACGCGTTATTGCGATCATCGCGTCGCTGTTGGTGTGGAGCCTGGCCGGGGCCTTGTTCGGCGGCTTGTTTATCAGCTTATACGAGGTCCTGGTGTTGCTCGGGCTCAGCGGTTGGCAGCCGTTGGTCGCCGGCGCCGTTGCCGCAGCGATGACCACGGCCGCGTTCTACAGTGCCATGCCCTTGGCCCTGGTGGGCGCGACGGCCGGCGTCTTGGCGTCGATCGGTTACCTGATGGCCTCCGGACAGCAGATCGAGCTGGCGAAGATCACGCTGGTGGCTGCCGCCACCGGCATCGCGGCCGGCGCCTTCTTCGCCTGGACCGTCCGGCAGAACGCTCGCCCCCTGGCCGAGACGCTCACCGGGATGCTCGCTGGTTTCGGCGCCGGCTTGGGACTGGTGCTGGTGCTGACGACCCTGGAAACCTCAGTGGGGCCTTTCGTGATGGCCGCAGGCGTGGTTGCCATCGTTGGTACGCTGTACCAGTTGAATGAGCATTGGATCGTGCAGGCGTGCCACGGCTGGCTTCCGGATAGCCTGGCCGCGCCTTTGGTCGCGGGGCTGATCGCCTCGGTGGTTGGCGCCGGGGTCTGGCTGATGGCGGGGATGACGACACCGATGTTCTTCGGTGGCGAGCGCTCGGTGATCGATCAGGTGTTGCGCGAGGTTCCCTCCGGAGCCTTGGGCGGGATGCTGGGTGGCGCCGTGACGGGACTCATTCTCGAGCTGTTGGGCTTCCGGCTCGAGGATCACGACCTGGTTTGAGGCTGGCGATCAAACCGTCCTGATCGCCACAGCAACGGCCCCGCACAAAGACTCGCGCGGGGCCGTTGCTGCTGGGTGACTTGGGTGACGCCTTCGGCCTCAGACCATCACGCCTGGCGAGAAGCTATAGCTGTCGATGATGTTGACGTAGTTGGCACGCTCGAACTGAGCCGGGTCCGGCACGGCCAAGGCGCTGACACGGCCGCGAATATCGGCGATCGACTCAAAGCTCTGCTCTTCCATCCAGTGCGTGATCCCCTCGAGGATGCGCGCGACCTGCGGGGCTCCGTTCTTCAGCAGCGTGCTGCACAGATGGACCGCATCGGAGCCGGCGAGTATCAGCTTGATGGCATCCTCGGCGGTATGGATGCCGCCGGTGGCACCGAGCGATAGGCCATCGATGCGGCCGTAGAGGATCGCGATCCAGCGCATCGCCAGCAGGGCCTCGGCCGAGGTCGAGGGATGCAGGCTCGGCTGCAACCGCAGGCTGTCGATATTGATATCGGGCTGATAGAAGCGGTTAAACAGCGACACGCCGTCGGCGCCGGCCTCGGCCAGACGCCGCACCATGCTGCCGACCGAGCTGAAGCTCGGCGAGAGCTTCATGTTGATCGGGATGCTGATCTGATTCTTGAGCAGACGCAGGATCTCGAGATAGCGCTCCTCGACCTGGCGGCCTTCCAGGTTGATATCGGCAGCGACATAGTAGACGTTCAGCTCAAGGGCATCGGCGCCGGCCTGTTCAAGCTCCTTGGCGTGCTCGATCCAGCCGCCTGGGGTGACGCCGTTGAGACTGGCGATGATCGGGATATCGAGCGCCTCCTTCAGGCTCCGCAGGTTTTCGAGGTAGTTGTCGAGCCCGGTACTGAAGTCGTTCCAGTCCGGGATAAAGCCCTCACCGATCTCGGCGAAGCCGGTGTCCTGCTGATGCAGGAAACGGTTCATGGTCTCGGTCTCGGTGGTGACGGCTTCCTCGAACAGCGAGTACATGATCAGCGCCGAGGCGCCCTGATCCTCGAGTTCCTTCGCTTGCGCGATGCTCTTGGACAGCGGCGAGGAGGAGGGAACGATCGGGTTCTTGAGTGTGAAGCCGAGGTAGTTGGTGGTCAGGTCCATGGGGATCTCCGGGGCGAAGGTCGTCGTCGGGCGAGCGCGCTAGCGAACGGGCTGTTGACCCTCGCTAGCGCTGACAGCGTTTAAGGTCTCACTCGGCGCTTGCCGGCTTCTCCGCCTTCTGCCAGGCCAGATGCGCCAGTTGCTCATAGAGCGAGTACTTGCTCTCGACATGCTTCTGCGCCAGCTTCAGGAAGCGCTCGGCATCGTCCGGGTGAGTCCGGTTGAGCACGCTGAAGCGGGTCTCGCTGGCCAGGTAGTCCCGATAAGGGATGCTCGGCGCCTTGCAGTCCATGTGCAATGGGTTCTCGCCCTTCTCGATCTTGCGCGGATCATAGCGGAACAGCGGCCAGTGACCGGAGTTCACCGCCATGTCCTGCTGGCGCAGGTTATTCGACATGTCGACGCCATGGGCGATACAGGGCGAGTAGCAGATCAACACCGAGGGGCCGGGGAAGGATTCGGCCTCGAGGAAGGCGCGGATGGTCTGTACGTCCTTGGCGCCGAAGGCGATCTGGGCGACATAGACGTTCTCATAGGCCATCGCCATCATCGCCAGATCCTTCTTGAAGGTCGGCTTGCCGGCGGCCGAGAACTTGGCTACTGCGCCCATCGGCGTTGCCTTCGAGGTTTGGCCCCCAGTATTGGAGTAGACCTCGGTGTCGAGGACCAGCAGATTGACATCGCGCCCGGTCGAGAGGACATGATCGACACCGCCGTAGCCGATGTCGTAGGCCCAGCCGTCACCGCCAACGATCCAGACGCTGCGCTTGACCAGGTTCTCGCAGACACTGAGCAGGACCTTGGCCTCTGGGCTGTCCATCGCGCCGAGCTTGTCCTTCAATGCGGCGACGCGTTGGCGCTGTTCGAAGATGCCAGCCTCGCTGCTCTGGTCGGCCTTGAGCAGCCCGTCCGCCAGATCGGTGCCGATCTTGTCGGCGAGGCGGACGACATATTCGCGCGCCTGATCGGTCTGCTTGTCGACCGCTAGTCGCAGGCCCAGCCCGAACTCGGCGGTGTCCTCGAACAGCGAGTTGTTCCAGCTCGGGCCGCGGCCATCGGGGTTGGTGGTGTAGGGCGTGGTCGGCAGGTTGCCGCCATAGATCGAGGAGCAGCCGGTGGCATTGCCGATCAGCATGCGGTCGCCGAACAGCTGGGTGGCGAGCTTGATGTAGGGCGTCTCGCCGCAGCCAACGCAGGCGCCGGAGAACTCGAACAGCGGCTGCATCATCATCGCGTGCTTGATCTTGCTCGCGTCGAGCTTGGTGCGATCGTACTCGGGTAGCGACAGGAAGAAGTCCCAACGCGGGACTTCGACGTCGTGGCGCTCCTCGGCCGGCAGCATGTTCAGTGCCTTGCGCTTGGGGTCCTTGCGGTCGCGGATCGGGCAGACCTCGACACAGAGTCCGCAACCGGTGCAATCATCGGGCGCCACCTGATAGCTGATGCGGGAGCCCTCGGGGAAATCCTTGCCCTTGAGCTTGGCGCTCTGGAAACCTTCTGGGGCGGCCGAGAGGGCATCTTCCGGGAACACCTTGGCGCGGATCGCCGCATGCGGACAGACCATGGGGCACTTGCCGCACTGGGTGCAGAGATCCTCTTCCCATTTCGGCAGTTCGAGGGCGATGTTGCGCTTCTCGTAGCGGGTGGTGCCGGTCGGCCAGGTGCCATCGGCGGGCATCAGGCTCACCGGCAGGCTGTTGCCGCAGTTCGCGATCAGGGTGGCGGTGACGCGCTGGACGAAATCCGGGGCATTCTCCGGCACCACCGGCGGGCGCTCGAAGCTGCTGCTGGCGCTGCCAGGGACATCCACCTGATGCAGACCTTCGAGCGTGGCATCGATGGCGGCGTAATTGCGGTCGAGTAGGCGCTGGCCCTTCTTGCCATAGGTCTTCTTCACCGCGTCCTTGATCTTGGCGATGGCCTCGTCCTTCGGCAGGATGCCGGAGATGGCGAAGAAGCAGGTCTGCATGATGGTGTTGATGCGCCGCCCCATGCCGGTCTTCTCGGCGATGTCATAGGCATCGACCACATAGAACTTGAGGCCCTTGTCGATGATCTGCTGCTGCATCGACTTGGGTAGGTCATCCCAGACCCGGTCCGCTGGGCTCGGCGAGTTGAGCAGGAAGGTCGCGCCTTCCTTGGCCTTGGCGAGCATGTCGTAACGGGTCAGGAAGGTCGGCTGATGGCAGGCGACGAAACTGGCCTCATCGTCACCGATCAGATAGGTGCTGTTGATCGGGTTGGGGCCGAAGCGCAGGTGCGAGATGGTGACCGCGCCGGCCTTCTTGGAGTCGTACTCGAAATAGCCCTGGCCGTAGTTCGGCGTCTCCTCGGCAATGATCTTGATCGAGTTTTTGTTTGCCGAGACGGTGCCGTCGGAGCCCAAGCCATAGAACACGCACTCGGTAACCCCTTTGGTCACGTCCGGCTTGAAGCCGGGCTCCCACTCCAGGCTGCTGTGACTGACATCGTCGATGATGCCAACGGTGAACTTGTTCTTCGGCTTGTCCTTGGCCAGCTCGTCGAAGACGGACTTGACCATGGCCGGCGTGAATTCCTTCGACGAGAGCCCATAACGCCCGCCGACCACACGCGGCATGGTCGCCATGTTGCCCTCGGCGACGGCCTCGGCCAGCGCCGTGACCACATCCAGATAGAGCGGCTCGCCATTGGAGCCCGGCTCCTTGCAGCGATCGAGCACACCGATGGTCTTGACCGTGACCGGCAGGGCTTCGAGCAGATGCGCCTTGCTGAACGGGCGGAACAAACGGACCTTGATCAGGCCGACCTTCTTGCCCTCTGCGGCGAGATGCTCGACGGCCTCCTGCGCGGCACCGATGCTGGAGCCCATCAACAGGATGACCTGTTCGGCATCCTCGGCGCCAACGTATTCGAAGAGCTTGTACTGGCGCCCGGTCAGCTCGGCAAGCTGATCCATGCGCTGCTGGATGATCTCGGGTAGCGCGGCATAGTATGGATTCACCGTCTCGCGGCCCTGGAAGTAGACATCCGGGTTCTGGCTGGTGCCGCGAATGATCGGATGGTCCGGATTCATCGCGCGGTCGCGATGGGCCTTGACCAGATCCTCGTCGATCATGGTGCGGATCTGCTCGTGCGAGAGCTTCGAAATCTTGGTGACCTCGTGCGAGCTGCGGAAACCATCGAAGAAGTGCAGGAAGGGCACCCGCGACTCCAGCGTTGCCGCCTGCGCGATCAGCGAGAAGTCCATGACCTCCTGCACCGAGGCGGAGCAGAACATCGCATAGCCAGTGGCGCGGCAGGCCATCACGTCGGAGTGGTCGCCGAAGATCGACAGGCCCTGAGCCGCCAGCGAGCGCGCCGAGACATGGAACACCGTCGGGGTCAGCTCCCCGGCGATCTTGTACATGTTCGGGATCATCAGCAGGAGGCCCTGCGAGGCGGTGAAGGTCGTCGACAAGGAACCGCCCTGAAGCGCGCCGTGGATGGCCCCGGCGGCGCCGGCCTCACTCTGCATCTCAACGACACTGGGGACCGTGCCCCAGAGATTCTTGACCCCCAGCGAGGACCATTCATCCGCCCATTCGCCCATATTGGAGGAGGGCGTGATGGGATAGATGGCGATGACCTCGTTGGTCAAATGTGCGACGTAGGCGGCGGCTTCGTTGCCGTCGATGGTGACCATGTGCTCTTGCGACATCGTGTTACCACGTTGGATGGGTGATGGGTGCTCCGGCTGAGGAGCCTGTGAACCGTCGGCGCGGTCTCCTCGGGGGACGTTGGGTGCGTCTCTGGGGAGCGCGTTGCACCGGCTCGGCCGGAGACGGAGAACTCGACGAAACTATAACGAGATTCCGGCCTTCACCGGCTGATCTCGGCTCAAGAACGACAAGGAATTAACCTCGCACATGATCCGGGTCAGGAAATTGAGACGGTTGCTCCCAAACTGCTCGAAGAGACCCTCCGTTCCTTTCGGTTTGGGTCAAATCTTATTATTGATTAACACCTTGGCGATGGGGGTTTGGGTGTGGGTCATCAGCCGTTCCTGGGGCCAGGCAGGGTCTGCGGAGGGCTGTTGGCGATCTCGCGGCTGGCTATAATCGGCGCATGACTGTCCCCCTGACACCGGAGCGCGCGATCGCCTTGCGACGCATGACCGAGGCCGATCTCACCGAGGTCATGCGGGTCGAGTGCGCGGCCTATGCGGTGCCTTGGAGCGAGGGCATCTTCCGCGACTGTTTGCGTGCGAACTATTACTGTCTGGTTGCCGATCGGGCGGGACGCTTGATCGGCCATGCGGTGATGTCGGTGGCCGCAGGCGAGTGCCACATCCTGAACCTGTGCGTGGCGCCGAGCCACCAAGGCCGTGGCTTGGGACGTCGTCTGCTGCGGCGAGCGCTCGCGCTCGCGCGCCAACGCGAGGCGGATACCGCCTTCCTCGAGGTGCGCGCCTCGAACCGGGGCGCGATCCGGCTCTATCAGGCCGAGGGGTTCGATGAGATCGGCCTGCGCAAGGGCTATTACCCCAGTGCCGATGCGAGCCGCGAAGACGCAGTGCTGATGGCGCGGGCCCTATGATTCGATGAAAGCGCGCCAACTGTTTCGCTACAAGGCCCGTCAGGGCGAGACCATCTGCGAGATGGCGATCTGGGCGCTTCCGGCAGCGACGCGGGAGCGCCCACGGCCTCAAATACCGGCTGTTTTGTGGTTTATCGGTTCTCGTCCGTGGAGCAGTTGCTCGCTGACTTTCGTTCCGATTGCGCTCGGCTCGCCGCTTGGAGGTGGACATGAATAAATTGGTGCGTTTGCCAAGACCTGGGCTGGCGCGCAGTCTTCTTACCGCGAAACGACGCCGAGGCTGGCGTTCGGGAGTTTGCAAGAGCTGTTTTCGGCGATTACCGAGCAGCGGCTGGAACTGCTGCGCTATGTTGCAGCGCATGAGGGGCTGAACCTGCAGCAGCTCGCGCAGGCGATGAATGGGGATGGTAGCAAGCTGCAATCCGATGTCGCTGAACTCGCTGATCTAGGGCTCTTGGAGCGAGGTCATGACGGTGTCTTGTCGACGCCCTACGACGAGATCGTGATCCACGCCGGTCTTCGCGAGGCGGCTTGAGCGGATGGTCTGAGCGGTGTTGTGACGCTCAGCTGTGCGTTTCCGTTTCGAGGGGCGCCAAGGCGCGCTCGAAGTCATCCGCATTCAGGTACTGGATGACGACGCCGCCGTTGGGGTCGCGGGCGATATCGAGTCCCTGATCTGGATAGAGCCAATGGACCACGCCGCGTTCCTCGGTGATCCGCTGCTGTGGCTCACCGAAACGCCCGACGATATCCTCCGGGCGCAGGCTCTTCCAGGGCAGATAGGTGAGCGAGCGGATCGGCGCCTTGCTCAGTGCCTCGGCGTCGTCGGGATCGAGCTTGACCTTGCGGCTGCCGCTGGCGAGCTTACTGGCGCGCAGACCTCGGTCATACATCCCACTGAGCCGATCCTGCGGGACGGCGAGCGAGGCCACCCAATCGGCCTTCAGATTGCTGAGCAAAATGTTGTCGAAGTAGGCCTCGACGGTGAAATCGGTATCGGGGCTGTTGGACGCGGTCTCGGCGAACAGATTCAGCTTGCCGTCTTCACCGAGCAGCGCGCGCAGATCGGCCAGCGTGCTTTCGCCGAGGGTGAGCCCAAACACCTGCACCTGCCCGCTCGGTGTCCGCGCAACATCCCAGGGGTAGAGTCGCATGCCCGCGCGCTGGTCCGGAAAGGCCGAGAGCAACATCCAGAGGCCGATGAAGGCGAGCAGGGCGCCGGTCAGCACCGAGAGCAGGATCTTGCGGTCCATTAGGCGTCGTTGATCAGGGCTGCGACCACCCGCCGGCCCTCACCCGCAAGGATGTTGTAGGTGCGACAGGCGGCGCCGGTGTCCATGATCTCGATGCCGATGCCTTGCGCGAGCAGCGCGGCATAGAGCGCTGGATCGGGAAACCGCTGCCGAGCGCCGGTGCCGAGCACCACCACCTGTGGTGCAAGCGCGGCAATGGCCTCGAAGTGCGCGGGCGCGAGCGCCTCGAACTCCATCGGACCCCAGTCGCTTAGCACCCGCCCGGCGGTGACCGCCAGGCTGCCCTGGTAGTGCTGGCCTTGGATGCGCACCTGACCTGGTTCATAGGCCTCGATCAGCGGGCCAGCGTCGGTTTCAAACTCGGAGAATTTCATGTGCCGACACTAACCGAGGCTGGCGCACTCGGCAACCCGATGGATCGCCGTTCACGCTGATCGCCGGACACCATCGCCGCGCTCATCCAAGCACGGGTGTGCTCGGACCCACGGCTGGAGCTGGGGGCGGCGGCTGGGATGCAGCCTCGCGATCGAAGGTCTCCTCCATCAAGGCGAGCGCCCGCTGCTTGGTGCGGATGAAGTGTGTCTTGTCGAGCAGATTGAAGAGCCGGCCGCGGTGCAGGGTCTCGTAGACCTGGGCCTTGAGGCTGCAGAAGTAGAGTTCGACGCCGTTGTCGCGGAAGGTTTCGATCACATCACGCAGCCGCTCCTCGCCGGTCACGTCGACATCGTTGATGCCGCTGCCGTCGATGAGCACCGCGCGCGCCTGCGGATTCTGCGAGCGCGCCTCGAGCAACACATCCTCGAAGCGCGAGGCGTTGACGAAGTTGAGCGAGCCATCGAAGCGCACGGCGATGAAGCGTTTGCCGATCGGCTCGATCTTATTGATGCTGATCCCGCCCAGGCTGCCATCGGGCAGGCGCCCGAGGATATCGGTGCGCGGCTGCATGGTACGCACCAGGAACAGGATGATGGCCAAGCCGGCGCCGAGCAGGATGCCGTTGGCGAGCTGCGGCGCCATGGCCAGGGTGGCGAGGAAGGTGATGACGCCCACCACGGCCTCTTGGCGCTCGATCTTCCAGGCGCGCACCAAGGAGCGGATGTTGATCAGCCCAAACACGGCCATCATCACGATCACCGCCAACACCGCCTGCGGCAAGTGATAGAGCAGCGGGGTCAGGAACAGCAGCACCAACATCACGGCAATGGCGCTGATGATCGCGAACAGTCCGGTCTTGGCGCCGTTCTTGGCCGCCACCGCCGAGCGCGAGAAGGAGCCGCTGACGGTGTAGGAGCTGAAGAAGCTGCCGACGATGTTGGCCAGCCCCTGACCGACCAACTCCTTGCTGGTATCGACCCGCTCGCGGGTCTGGGCGGCGATGGCCTTGGAGATCGAGGTCGCCTCCATGAAGCCGATCAGCGCCATCACCAGCGCCGACGGCATCAGGGTCCAGAAGAAGTCCATGCGCATCTCGGGCACTTGGAGGCTCGGCAGCCCGGCCGGGATGGCGCCGACCACCGCGCCGCCCCCCATTATCTTGATCTGATCGCCATCGACCTTGTTGATGCGCCAGGTGTGACCGTCAGCATTGACCGATGCGGGCACCTTGCCGTGTCGATAGAACAGATCGCGACCGTCCTCGGTCAGCACATGCTCGAAGCGTAGGTTGTGCAAGGCCACTTGGCGCTCGTTGTTGGCGAGCTTGCGCTGGTTCATCTCGCGGTTGAGCACGCGCAGATCGGCCTCCAACAGCGCCAGCTCCCCGAAGCGATCGGGATCATCGGCGGAGATCAGCTTGCGCAAATCCTGGTTAATGCGCGCGGTGGTGACGCCGAGCGAGCCAATCGCGCGCGCGGTCGAGGCATAGCCAGCGGCTAGCTCGCGGGCTTCTCGATCTTGGATGGCATCGATCGGCACCAGTTGATTGCGCTCGAAGGCGATGCCCCAGCTCACCAGCGTCGTCAACACCACGGCGAGCAAGACCCCGGGAATCTTCGGGATCACACGGCGCGCGCCGAGGATGATAGCGAAGGTCGCGATCGCGAACAGCAGGGTCGGCAGATGGGCATGCGGCAGTTGCTCGACCACGGTCCAGAGATCGCGCACGAAGTTATCGGTGCGTGGAAAGGGCACGTTGAGGATCTTGCTCAGCTGAGAGAGCCCAATGATCAGCGCCGCAGCATTGGTGAAGCCGACGATCACCGGGCTGGAGAGGAAGTTGACCAGGATGCCCATGCGCAGCAGCCCGAGCAGCAGGCGCAGCACGCCGACCATCAGCGCCAGCATCACCGAGAGCACGATGAAATCCTCGCTGCCGAGCGCGGCCAAGGGCAGCACGGCGGCGGCCGACATCAGCGAGAGCATGGCCACCGGCCCGGTATGCAGCTGTGGCAGCGAGCCCCAGAGCGAGCCGATGATCACCGGCATGAACGAGGCGTAGAGACCATAGACCACCGGCAAGCCCGCGAGCTGGGCATAGGCCATGCTCTGCGGCACCAACACCAGCGCAACCGTGATACCGGCGATGAGGTCCCCGCGCAGCTGGTCTCCCGAGAGCGGGAACCAGCGCAGGAACGGAAAGAAGGTGTTCAATTGGATGGGGCGCATGGTGCGTCTCGGACCTCGATACGTCAGACCATCGGTATTTTAGTGGCCTAATTTTAGCCTGCTCGTCCTGGATTGATCATTGATGTTAAGAGAGCAATGTATCGATGAATGTGAATCCTGGGCGCGATCGCCCGTGCCTCGGCGCATCGCTAGCGTTCAGACTGCGGCACAATGCTTGGCATGCAACGTTTTAACTCCCTGCGCAACGCTGTCTTGCTGTTTGTGCTGCTGCCGCTACTTGGCATTCTGGTGGCCGTGGGCATGCTCGGTCTGCGTGAACTCGAGGGGCAGATGATGCGGCGCCTGCAGGATGACATCGAACTGGTGGCGCGCTCGATCCGGCTGCCGATTGCGGCGGCCATGGTGCGCGGCGAGACCGATGCAGTCCACGAGGCCTTGGACTCGGTGTTCCAGATCGATCAGGTGTTCGGCGCCTATGTCTATGACAGCGCCGGTGAGCGAGTCGCCACCAGCGGCCCGCGCAGCCCGTTGTTGGAGCGCCGCCGCGATGCACGCGCGGTGACCGCCGAGGGCACCCAGGGCAGTGTCGAGGAGCGCCGTGGCCGCGAGGTGTTCTCGTTCTTTCTGCCGCTGTCCGATCCGGCGGGGCAGGTGGTCGGACTGCTGCAGGTGACGCGTGATCTCTCACGCTTCCAGGACTATCTGGCGCGCCTGCGCTGGCTCGGCGGCAGCGCCCTGGGTCTGCTCGCTGTGGTCTTCGTGCTGGTGGTGCTGATCGGCCATCATCGCGCGGTCGGTCGCCATGTGCGTGGACTCACCGGCGCGATGGAGCCGATCGGGACCGGCGAGTCAGGACTGCGCGTGCCAGAGCGTGGACCCGATGAATTACGCCGTCTTGGCGCCAGCATCAACGCCATGATCGCGCGCTGGGAGGCCTCTGAGCAGCGCCTGCATGATCAGCGCGCGCGTGAGGCGCAGCTCGAGCGCGAGCTGCGTCAATCGGAGAAGCTGGCGGCGATCGGGCGGCTGGCGGCCGGCTTGGCGCATGAACTTGGCACCCCGCTCGGCAGCGTCGCCGGGCGCGCTCAACGCGCCGCGCGCCGCCTGCCGGCGGATGCGCCGGCGCAGGCCGAACTCGCGCAACTGCTGGCCGAACTCGCGCGCGTCGAGCGCATCGTGCGCGAATTGCTCGATTTCGCCCGCCAGGGGCCGTTGAATCGTCGCCCGGTCGAGCTGACGGCCTTGATCGACGGCGTCGTCGCACGCTCGCAGCAGGCCTCGCCGCGCCAGGATGTGCGGGTGGCGATCGAGCGGCCCGAGGCCTTGGCCGAACTCAGGCTGCAGGCCGACCCGCTGCGCCTGGAACAAGCCTTGGGGAATCTGCTCGACAATGCCGTGCAGGCGGCGGCGAGCTGGGTCGAGATCAGCGCCGAGCGCGTCGATGATCAACTGCTGTTGCGGGTGCGTGATGATGGGCCAGGAGTCGGCGCCGAGGCCGTCGAACGCTTGTTCGAGCCATTCTTTACCACCAAGCCGGCTGGACAGGGCACCGGCCTTGGGCTGGCGGTGGCGCGCACGGCCATTGCCGAGCATGGTGGCCGCCTCGCGCTCGAGCCCAAACAACAACGGGGCGCCTGTTTCTTTATCTGTTTGCCGCTGTCGGAGCGCGCCTCGGCCGACGTTGAACGAGGAGTGAGGCTGACATGACTGAGGCTGATGTGATTGGCGCTGATGTAACGGGTGCGGATCGAGCCCCGATCCTGGTGGTCGAGGACGATAGCGGCTATCGCCAGCTCTTGATCGAGGAACTCGAGGACGCCGGTTATGCCCTCACCGGAGTCGCTGATGCCGCCGCCGCGCGCGCCGTGCTCGCGCATCAAAGCGTGGCCTTGGTGCTGAGCGATCTGCGGCTGCCGGGCGAAGACGGGCTCGCGGTGCTGCAAGCGAGCCGCGCGCTGACGCCGAGGCCGGGCTTTATCATGCTGACCGGCTTCGGCACCATTGGTCAGGCGGTGGCCGCGCTCAAGGCCGGCGCCGACGACTTCCTGACCAAACCCGTTGATCTCGAGCATCTGCGCCTGGCGGTGGCGCGCGTGCTGGAGAACCGCCAATTACAGGCGGAGGTGGCGCAGTATCGGCAGGTCCTGGCCGGCGGCGAGTTCCATGGCATGCGCGGTCAAAGCCCGGCGATGCGCGCGCTCTATGACCTGATTCGCCGCGTCGCCCAGTCCGACAGCAGTGTCTTGATCACCGGGGAGTCCGGCACTGGCAAGGAGTTGGTGGCGCGGGCGCTGCATGCCGAGAGTCCACGCGCCGCAGCGCCCTTTGTCGCGCTCAACTGTGCCGGCATCCCCGAGGCCTTGCTCGAATCCGAGCTGCTCGGTCATGCCGCCGGTGCCTTCAGTGGCGCGCGCGGCGCGCGTCAAGGCCTGTTCGTCGCGGCCAATGGCGGCACCCTGTTCCTCGACGAGATCGCCGAGATGCCGCCGGCGATGCAGACCAAGCTGCTGCGACTGCTGCAAGACGGCCAGGTGCGACCGGTGGGCGCCAATGCCGAGATCAGCACCGATGTGCGGATCGTCGCCGCGACCCATCGCGATATTTCCGAGCGCATCGCCGACGGGCAGTTCCGCGAGGATCTGTTCTACCGCTTGGAGACCTTCCGCATCCAGGTGCCGCCACTGCGTGAGCGCGGCGAGGACATCGCCGCCCTCGTGCAGCATGTCCTAACGGCGCAGACGGTCGCGCGCGAGCGCCCGGCGCGGCGCTTCGCGCCCGAGGCCTGGCGCGCGTTGCTCAATTACAGCTATCCCGGCAACGTGCGCGAGCTGGCAAGCCTGGTCGAGCGCGCCGTGACCCTGGCGCCGGACGCGGTGATCGGCCTCGAGGATTTGCCGGAGCGGGTGCGCGTCGAGTCGAGCGCGGCGGTTCATGGAGGCCCCGAGGGCGTTGGAGGCAGCCCGCATGCGCCATCGACGGTATCGGTTTCCGCGCCGCGCACCGATGAGGACTGGCAAACGCTGGCCGAGGTCGAGTCACGCTATATCCGCTCGGTGCTCGACTGGACCGAAGGCAACAAGCAGCGCGCGGCGAAGATTCTCGGCATCGGCCGCAAGACGCTCTACCGTAAGCTCGACGAACAGGGCCAGGATGTCACGTAGCACAAGGATACATGTGTCGGCATGATACAGCGCGCTGGGCCGCCCCGTCCGTGCGTTGGACCGGGCCGGTTGCCATAAACCATTGATTTATAATCTTATCATCGTTGTTTTCAGAATTGGCACGGCATGTGAAAGAATCGGGTTGCCATTCATAACTGTCTCCCCTGGAGGTTTGACAATGAAGACGATGACACTCGACCAACGCATCCCCGCACTGACGATGGCTGCCCTGCTTGTGGCCTCTGGTGCCGTGTTTGCTCAGGGTGGAGCCGGTGATCCGGCCGCCGCCCCGCCGGCACCGCCCGCCAATCTGGAAGTCGACGATGCGACGGTTTCGGAATTCGCCGATGCCTTCCTGTCGGTGCAGGAGATCAGCGAGGATCTGACCGAGAAGCTCTCCGAGGCGCCGAGCGCCGAGGCCGCGCAGACCATGCAGCGGGAGGCTCAAGACAAGATGGCGCAAAGCGTTCAGGAGAGCGGCATCTCGGTGGAGCAGTACAATGACATCGCCGTTGGCATGCGGCAGGATCCAGAACTCGCCGAACGCGTTAAAACGGCCGTCAATGAGGCGCGGTAAACGCATTGGGCCAGGGCGCTGTTGCGTGCTGGCAGCCACCAAACTCAGGTCCTATAAGGCCTGAGGCGCGGTTGCTGAGTGGACCGCGAGCGAGCCGCCGGCCATCCTGGTCGGCGGCTTTCTTTGTTTTCAACGATCGATTGTCCTGGAGATTGGTATGCGTACAGGCCCGTTCGCAGCAGCGCTCGTGGTAGGCGTGATGAGCCTGCCGGTGAGTGCCGAGACTGCCTCATCGTCCGAGAGTGCAGCAAAGGCTCAGATGCTGATCGATATGAACCCCTTGCTGGGCGGTTATGCCATTGACGTGCGATCAAGTGACGGAGGATTACGGCTTGAAGGCGCGGTTGCCAATGAGATCGACGCCACGCTCGCCACGCAGCTCGCGCGGCTGGTTGCCGGTGACGGCGCCGAGGTCGAGTCGGCATTGAGTCTGGAGGCACCGATGCCGGAGACGAACAGCGGCCTGATCACCGAGGTGCAAGATCGAACCACTGCCGCCCGGCTACAACAGCGACTGCGCTGGCAGGTCAGGAACATCCCGCTGGACGTGCGGGCGGAGGTCGATCGCGGAGTGGTGCGCTTATATGGTCAGGTCGGCGCCTCGGCGACCAAGGATCGCATCGCCGCGATGGCGGAGAGTACCGAGGGCGTCAACGAGGTGTTCAATTACATCAGCGTCGATCCCGGCCTGATTACCAACGAGCGTGAGCAACAGGGGCGCGCCGAGCAGCTAGAGCGCGAGGATGATTGGATTAGCAGACGCTTGCGGGTGCTGCTGCAGGCCGATACGACGGTGAACGATCGCGCGATCGAGATCAAGGTGCGCGACGGCGAGGTCACGCTGAGCGGCTCGGTGACCTCATCGGCCGAGCGCAGCGTCGCCGAGACCATTGCCGGCGATATGCCGGGGGTGCGCGAGGTCGATTCGCGCCTGATCATCGAGCGGCTGCTGTGATGCCCGCATCGGGCGAATAAAAAAGCCGCTCGTACTTAGGCGAGCGGCGTTTGTGTGCCTCGCGAGGGTCAGCGTTGGCTCTCGCCGTCGGTTAGATCCCCTGCTGGCTCATCACCCGGGGCACCGTACATGGCGCCATCATTCGGGTTACCCATCGTGCCACCCGCGCTTGGGTTCGGGTTGGGTGCGGGCGCTGTCTGGGGCTGTCTGTCCTTCCACTCCGGCTGCGTTGGCTCCTGGGGAACCCGCTCTTCCAGCGTGCCCATATCGGTTCCGTTGCAGCCGACGGCGAGTGCTAAGGCAGCGCTCGCTAGCAGCCCAACGCCGATCTTCGTCAAGGTTGCCAACCGGCTCGCCGTCGAATGCCGTTCATCATTCATGGTGATCATGCTCCGTGGTTTTAAGGGAGCCAAGCGCAAAGCAAGTGACATGCCAAGCGTTGGGCTCGCCGCAAGGCGCCAACAAGCGGCACTTCACAGACCGAGCATTCGCAGCCGCAAGAGCGGCGGGCGTGTTGATTGACTACATGTGTCGATCTGACCCGTGTCAAAGCGACACCTGATGAACAGGCGTGGGCTCGGCGCACATCAGCGGTTTGAGCCGGTTGCCAGAGACGCCAATCCAGCCCTGATCGCCAACCACGGCGATATGGGCGAGACCAGATCCTGGATACCCTCATGCTTGGATCAGTCTTTGCTTGGATGTTTCTCGACCCTCGACATTCCGCCTGACTCGGGTCGAGCAGAGCTTTCCGTCGGGGCTCGCGCTTCTGCGGCTGCTCGATGAACGCTTCTCTCACTGTGGGGTATGGATCTTGGTCTTGACTGATGATCCGCATCTTCTCCAACAGCTCCCTATGGCAATGCACCATGCGTCGCTCAAGCGCGTGCAGGATTCATGAGGCCTTCAGCGCCTAGACGAGGCATCGCTACCAACCTGTTCCAGCCGCTCTGGAGTACCCGCCCGAACGAGGAGGAGCTTGAACGTGGCTGGCGCGCTTACAAGGCTGTCGCTGGC
Source organism: Halochromatium sp. NSM3 (assembly GCF_059621085.1). NCBI lineage: Bacteria > Pseudomonadati > Pseudomonadota > Gammaproteobacteria > Chromatiales > Chromatiaceae > Halochromatium > Halochromatium sp. NSM3. The sequence continues at coordinate 86,672 of NZ_JCAQIA010000011.1, forward strand.
GCAGCAGCGCGCCGACGAGCGAGATGCGCTCCATGATGAAGCCGAGGAGATTCTACGTCGCATCTGGGAACAAGAACCCAAGCACCCCGGCGCAATCCATTACTCCATCCACGCGACCGACGTCGATGGTCGCGCCGAGAACGCGTTGGACATGGTGGAGGTCTACGCTGATATCGCCCCCGAGGTGCCGCACGCCCTGCATATGCCTTCGCACATTTACATGCGTCTGGGCGAGTGGGACGACGCGACCGCTTTGGAGCCACGCACTCCCGATGACCTGCCCTGGGATGCCGCGCGTTGGCCGGAGGCCATCAGCTGGTATGCGCGTGGACTCGGCGGCGTACAGACCGGCGACCTGGATCTGGCCCGTGACGCCGAGCAGCGGCTTGCAGCGCTGCGCGAGCGAGCAAAAGACGACGGGGACGAACACTTGGCGACCTATATCGAGATTGATCGTCAGATCCTCGCGGGCTGGATCGCCCATGCTGCCGGCGAAGACCAAGAGGCCGTCAGGCTGATGCGCTCTGCGGCCGGGCTGGAACGCACCGTCGAGAAACACCCGGTCACTCCCGGTTCCCTGCTGCCTCCTAACGAAACATTGGGCGATTTGCTCATGGATCTGGACCGACCGACCGAGGCGTTGGAGGCTTATCAGGCCTCGGATGAAATCTGGCCTGGACGTTATCGTACCCTGCTCGGCGCGGCACAAGCCGTGCACGCGGCCGGCGACGAGACGAGCGCCCGCGCGTACTACGGCGAACTGCTCGACATCGCGAGTGACTCGGGGCGGGGCGGAGTGAGCGAAGCTCGGCGGTACCTTGACCGCTCTTCGAGGCCCTTCTAGTCTTCATCTTAACGGAGCTTCTGTATTCCCTGGGGCTGTGGATTCCCTATCCGCGACTGGTTCTCGCATGCAATGCGTGCAGTCGATCCAAACCACGATAAAGGAGGAATACCATGAAACACTTGACCACGAGCATGCTGCTTGCCGGCCTTCTGGCGGCTTTCGCCCACATGGCGGTCGCCTCTGATGACGACGGGATGTTCATCATCCGCGACACCACCGATTCGCCTGCGGAACTCGCCGCGCGCATCCGCGATTACGCGGAAGGACATGACGACTGGCTGTTCCTCTCGGAGCACCCGCTGAAGAAGGGAGAGGTGACGATCGTCAAGATCTGCTACCCGCCGATCGGCCCGGATTTCTTCAAGGCCGACATGAAGGCATCAGCGATGCTGCCTTGCGGCAACATCGCGATCTACGAGGAAAGAGACCTTACCCGCATGTCGCTGCTGCATCCGCGATTCATGAATGAACTCTATCCCGACCCCAACTTGAAAAAGGCGGCGCAGAAGGCTCTTCCCGCGTTCGAGGCGATGCTGGACACTGTCTTCGACTGAGTGTTTGTCGGCGGGTATGTCCAACCGCATGCGCTCGAGCTTGGCATGCGGTCTGCCTGCCCATTGCCCAATTCACAGCGGAATGTCCTCGCCAGGCACGGCTATGACTCTACTCTCCGGAGGTACGTCATGTACGAGCGCAGAACCCGAGTCACCCGCACCCTATCCCACCTCGCCTCCGCGACGGCCATCGTCCTGTTGGTGCCCCTGCTGGTGCCCCTGTTGATGCCAGGGCCGGCGCTGGCGGCGGACGATGACAAGGCCTTCACCCGGGATCCCGACTCAACCGACCTGGAATGGGGCCCGTGCCCGGCCTTCATGCCCGACGACTGCGGAATCGCCGTCCTCCAGGGAAACCCGGCGGAGCCCAATGCCGACCTCTTCTTCCGCCTGTCGGGCAACACGACCGCGCCCCACCACTGGCATACCAGCGCCGAACGCATGATCCTTGTCACCGGCAAGATGGAGGTGGATTACGACGATCAGGAGCCCGTCGTATTGCAGCCCGGCACCTACGCCTACGGCCCGCCCCGGCTCGCGCACACGGCCCATTGCATCTCGGACGAGGATTGCATCCTGTTCATCGCATTCGACGAACCCGTGGATGCCCACGCGGCGGATGATTCTTAAAATCGATACCATCCCCGCTCTGCGGTGGTGCTGCCGCCCTCGGATTCGATCCGCGCGCGGATCTCTGTACCAGTCGCTGCTCGAGCGGCCTGCCCACCAGCGCTGTGGGAGACGCTCGAGGCCTGTGGTTGCATCGAAGCCAGGGGCGCGCGCAACGTGTTTCGGGGCAAGTATGCGGCGATCCATGCGATCTACCAGAAGCTCGATAAGGCGGTCTGTGCAACCTGCGAGAAGCGGATCTTCCATGAATGCGCCAGGCGTTGATCGAGTCATATTGGCCGAAAGGGATCAAGATTTTTTCAGACCAGATCGACATCCTTGATGAACTCATCAAGCGTCAACGAGGTGATACCGATGGCTAACAAAGACGATGTGATCGCTGTTCTTGAGGAGGTGGCGCAGTCGCTCAAGGAGTCGGCAGAGGAGACGCGAGCGCAGGCAGGCGGGGATGCGTTAGTGGACGGGCGTTTGATGGGGTATTACGAGGCGCTCTCGACGCTGGTGTCTCAGTGTGAGGTCGCCGGTATCTCGACCGCCGACCTGGTCCTGGGTGAGCGATTTTCATCGAGTCGATCTTGAAGCCTAAGCAGGCGGCTTGACGCGTCCAGTCGCGGCGCCTGCCGACGAAAATCGACGCCTATGCCAAGGCGCATGGCGCAACGCGCTCAGGCTTTCTGGCCGATGCGGCAAGGGCGACGATGCGTTAGTTGTCTTTCTCAACACCGTGTGATCGCCCCAGTTGGCAGCCATAGGGTCAGTAGCGCATCTGGGAAGCGATCGAATTCGTAACGCTCGTACCAGCCGCGACCCTAGCACTACCGAGCCCTCGGCAGCGATATAGGTTCGGCTCAGGTTGGCGGTGGCGTGTTGGCGGGCAAAGCAGTCTAGGTACTGTTTAAGTGTTCGGGAGATGGCTGGGCTGATGGCGCCACTTGAGCAGGTGCAGCATCAGAATCTTCAGGTGACGTTCCAACGCGCGGCGGTCGCTCTTCCCCATGTCTTCGATCTCCTCGGCGACCTGCGTGAGATTGACCTGATCGAGCTGGCCTGAACGCAGGTGTTGCGCGGTTTGCAGGGTCCAAGCATAGAAGTCGCCGTCGTATTCGGCGAGCCTGTTTGTGGAGCTATAAACGGTTGGTCATGGTTGGCGGCTCCGCGAACACAGGTGAGATTTAGTGGGTATCAATTGCCGCTTCGAGAAGCGCGATTTCTTCGTCGGTCAGCTCGAACAGCGCGTAGACGAGGCTGTCGATGCGCGCCTCGGCTTGGGCGATTTCCGCCGTCAGGCGATTGATGTGGAAGCGGTCTCGGTTGATCCAGTCTTCCCAGTCGGAGCGTTCGGCCAGTGGAATCTCGGCCTTGAAGGTCTTCTTGATCTCGGCGCGGAAGGCGGCGAAGTCGGGCAGGGTCCACCACTCCTGGAGCTTGGTGGTCAGTTTGGGTTGTCGCTCTGGCGGGCACAGATCGGGGATGCGGCGCAGGAGCGCTTGTTGGAGGTGCAAACGCTGCTCTGCGGCTTGGCTGGCGCGTTCGGCCTGCTCAGCCAGTGCGGCTTTAATTTCCGATGACCACTCCGGGATCGGCAAAGTCTCGACGTATTGAACCCGCAACTCGTGGTAGCCACCGCGAACCGGTGGACTCATCGAGGACAAGACAAACCAGAGGACGCGACTGTTCAGCAGCGCCAGCAAGGCGGTGTCGTCGGAGGGGATCAGATAGGACTTGTCGTTCGAGAAGGCGCCTTGGGGCTCGAACAAGAAATTGCGTGCCGCGTTGAAGTGCGGATAGCTGATCTTCGGCGCGGCGAAATGCGGCGCATAGGCCTCCTGCGCCTGCTGCAGCTCGTACCAGGCCTGCTTGGTCGCGCGTTTCTCCAGCTTGTCCTTGAACGGCCATAGCCAGTCACGAATCGCCGGATAGGTGTCGATGTCGATCCGGTTCTTCGGGATGTAGATCAGCCAGAGCCCGCGCGGCTCGGCGCGTCAGCGTTTCAGATCCTTGCCTTCCAGAAAAGGTTTCAGCAGCTCGGCGGAGCGGGGGTCTTGCGCGCAGAGTCGCTCCTTGGTCGGGGTGTCGATCACGAAGGCCTTGTTGAGGCCGGTCTTGATCCCATAAAGCGGCGCGCCATAGACCTCCTTCAGCGTCTTCTTCCCGGCGCGGATCTTGTCGCGCAACGCCCGCAGCGCTGTATTCTCCAGCTCCCAGGAGCCGTCACCGAGCGCGGCTTGCGGATAGGGTCCAGCAGCGGCCTCCCAACTGGCGAGGAAGTTGGTGTCTGGCAGGCTGTCGAGCTTCCAGAACCGCAGCGCGTGGTCGGTCGGCGCGGCGCCCTTCTTCAGGGTCAGGATCGCCGGGTAGGTAGTAACGTCCTCAAAGACCTGCAGATCGCCAAAATCGACCACCGCTTCGAGGGTCGCCTCGCGCAGCAGATAGTCGCGCAGCGGCCTGCCGGAGCCGGTCTTGAAGAAGGTGTTGGAGGAGATGAAGCCGAGTCGGCCGCCGGGTTTCAACAGTTGCAGGCCGCGCTCGTAGAAATAGCAATACAGATCGGCGCGGTCGGAGACGACCTGGTAATGCTGCTCGAGATAAGGCTTGAGCTGCTTCAGCAGTTCCATACGCACATAGGGCGGGTTGCCGAGCAGGATGTCGAAGCCGCCTTCGGCGAGGATCTCAGGAAAGGCCTGGCTCCAATCGAGGCCGCGCCCGAGATAGGCGAAGCCATCCTCATCGATCAGACTGTCGCCGACCTTGAGGTTGTCGGAGAGGCTGTCGAGCGTCTTGCCGCGCCGGGCGGTCTTGATCCAGAGCGAGAGCTTGGCGATCTCGACGCTTTCGACGTTGACATCGACGCCGAACAGATTGTTGGTCAGGATCTCGCTGTCCGGGTCGAGCAGATCGTCGACGTATCCCGGCCGGCCTTCCAGCTCGGCGATCTTCTGATTGACGCGCGCCAACTCGGTCTTCATGAACTCGAAGGCCATGATCAGGAACACGCCCGAGCCGCAGGCCGGATCAAGGATGCGCAAGGTCTTGAGTCGGTCGCGATACGCTTGCCAGGCTTCCAGTTCCGCGGTCTTCCGGCGCCAGGCGATGGCGCTGTAGTCGGAGAGGTCCGTGTCTTTTTTTGCATGCACGCGCAGGATCTCGGTGAAGATCTCCGTGAGATGCGCGCCCAGGGTTTCGGCGACGATGAAGCGCGCGATGTAGTCGGGCGTGTAGACCACGCCATCGCGTTTGCGCCGCCCGCTGGTGCCGCTGGTCTTTTTTGGCCCCTGTTCCGGCTCCGGCTCCGGCCCCTGCTCCAGACCAGGGCCGTCTTCGCCGCGCGCCTGCGCCTGCAACTGCTCCACGTCTGTGATGGACTGCTCGAAGATATGGCCGAGCACGGTGACCGAGACTTCGGAGGCGAAGTCATACTCGCCGAGGGTCTTGAAGCCTTCGCAGAGGCTGTCGGCCAATGGAAGGTTGTCGATGGTCTCGTCGGTGGCGAACAGGCCGCCGTTATAGGGCTGGATCTTCAGCCGCTCGCCGCCTTGATCGATGGCCCGGAACAAGCCCTTGAAGTTGTCCCAAATGGGGCGTGGATTGTACGGATCGCTGGTCTCGAACGCCTTGGCCAGGGTGTCGCTCGGTAACAGGCCGGTATCTTCGGCGAAGGCGATGAACAGCACCCGGTCGAGGATTTTCTGGGCGATGGCGATCGCGTGCAGCGGCTCGACGGACGTGCTTGCCGCGCGCACCGCGCCGATCAACTGCAACCGCAGCGCCTTGTAGTCCTGATACAGGCTATTGGTGATGTCCTTGTCTTCGCGGCGACTCTCGTGCAGCAGCTCCAGCGTGCGCCCGGAGAGCAGGTTGTCGGCCGCGAGTAGGAGGATGAAACGGGCGTATTCCTCGGGCTCGGTGAGCCGGTCGAGCCAGAAGCGCTCAAAGGCAGTGGTGCCCTCGCCAAACCCATACAGCCGCAGCTCGACCATGTTCGAGACGATGACCCATTGCACGCCGCGCGCGTGCATGGCGTACTCCCACGCCTGCTGCACCGGGCTCTTGTTGCGGCCGGGCATGATGGCGTCGAGGTCGCGGGTAGCGGCGCCCTTCAGCTCGAAAGGCGCCAGAATCTCGGGCGTCTCGCCGCCAAAGCGCCCGAGCGCGAGATCGACGCTGCCGCGCAGGATGTTCTGTTCGGTCGCCAGGCTGTACTCGGCACCGCTTGCCGGCCCTCGGTAACCGAGCACGCCTTCGACGATCTTGGCCGCGAACTGGCCATGGAGCGCGACCTCCTTGAGGGTCTCGATGCGCCGGTCGCGAATCATCTCAGCCCAGGCTTCGAGCAGGCGGAGGTGCGCCGGTGGAATCGCTTGAGCGGATCGGTTGCGCGCGATCGTTTTGGGGTTGAAGAGGTGCAAGGGTTTCTTCCTAATCGACTTTTTAGCCGGTTCTGAAGTTTGCTGCTGTTGCCTTCTTTGCTCTAGTGGTTATCATCACCACCATGGACAGCAAGCAGATCATCAAGCAACTCGAAGCGGATGGCTGGTATTTGGCGAGGGTCAAAGGGCTTGGTGACTGTCAAGCATCCTGATGGTGATGTTCCCGTCGGCACCTTGAACAGTATCCGTAAGCAGGTGGGCTGGAAACACCTACCAACCACCGTTGTTGAGCGCGTGGACTGAAACTGAACTCGTTTCGGCGCTTGGCATCACCTGATTAGCAAGCTTCTTCAGCCAGACGAAGCCAGCGCGCAGGACGCGGCCCG
>NZ_JCAQIA010000070.1:0-4851 GCF_059621085.1 Halochromatium sp. NSM3
ATGCGCCTTTCCTCGGCGGAAAAGGGGCTTGGCTGAAGAAGCTTGCTAATCAGGTAACCCGATGTCCGAAAACCAGCGTTGGAAGACCTCTCTGGCGGCAGTTCTCAGCGCGCAACCCGGCTACCGCGATACCAGGAATCTGTGCGATTTAACCGATCAGACTTTGCTTCAGACCGATTAGCATAATGTGCAGACCAGCCGGTTTAAGAACCACTTCCTCATTACTACTCCACGTTATCTGTGGAACCTTGCGCATCTGCATAACCCCCAACGTGGCTATGAGTATGCAGTTCAACCACGCCTGCGGCAGAACTTGAGGTTGATTGCAGAGCAATCTGGTCGTCGCTGGTGTTTTTCAGTGTCAGGAAGACGGCGCTATTTGGCTGGCCTGGAGGGACGGCGCGGGCGTAGGAACCGACACCCGAACGTCTGCCATAGCAGCGCTGGACAGCGTGAGTGCGGTCAGTAGGGTGATAATTTTTTTTCATATTGTTACCATTTAGAGTAATTTACGAATTTCAACAGCCACTTCGTTGGGCATTGTACCCTGCATCAGGGTTTTGCTCAGCTGCCCCTGTTTATTAATCAGATAGATGCGAGATGAGTGATCCACGGCGTAGCCTATTGCGGAATCTTCCATCTCCACTTTGCGATAAAAAGCGCCATAACGATTGACCATCAGATCAATGTCTTTCTTTGTGCCTGTCATGCCGATGATTTTAGGATGAAAGAACTGGCTGTATTCTGCCAGCCGCTCTGGTGTATCACGTTCGGGATCAACACTGACAAACAATGGCTGTACCTGTTCCAGCTCTTCGGGGGACAGGTCCATGAGTGCCTGAGACATAATGGCCAGGGATGTAGGACAGACATCCGGGCAGTGGGTGTAACCGATATAGAGTACAGACACATTGCCTTTGAAATCTGATAATGACGTCGGCCCACTGAGGCTTTGCAGGGTAAAATCACCGCCCTGTCCTAGCCTATGCAGCAGAGGCTGGTCCGGATCTAAATCACGTGGCGACATCAGATAGGCCGTAACAATTCCCCCTAGCAATGTCATGGTGAATAACAGTAGATTGCGTCGAGTTGTCAGATTACTCGTCATGTTTACAGTCCTGTCGGGCACGGAGATCGAATCAGGTTTGTCCCGGTCTGGTGCTGACAGTCACGGTTGCCCGACAGGCCATCTCTCCCGCTGTACCTAGTGCCTGACAGAAAACCCGGTTTTAGACAAAAATGCGCCGAGGCGACTGCCCCACAGCCGGCTCTGATGAATCACGATTCAGCTCAATCTGAGCGAATCAGTCACTAGAATAAGAATGCCATCCCGTGAACGGGTATCAACGCGGATGGCGCCAATGTCTTGTTCACTGAGTTGCAATTGGGCTTAATGAGTTCGCACATTTTGAAATGACGAAACTGATTTCTCTTTCAGGAACAGAATGCTCCTGTCAACCCGGCAGATCCGGGCGATTACCTTTGTTATTGACGACTCACCGGTCTATCGCGATCACTTCGAACTCCACGCCGTCCCATCAGGAGGTCCCGCTCAAGCAAGCGGACGCCTTCGCTTGCAGCAAGGACGCGGAGCGCCACCCGCGAGAGACGACAGGGATAAACTATGACGTCACCGAACTGGCGGAGAGGCCCTACTGCGGTGAGGGTAGCGATTGCTGTTAGGTGCGCGGGGAGCCCGCTGGCTATTCCAGTTTTTCCAGCAGGACTTTTAGCGCGTCGATCTCGGTGAAGATCCCGACCAGCTCCTCACCTCTCACCACCGGAAGGCTTCCGAATTTCTTCTCCACAATCAAGCGCACCGCATCGATCAGCGGCGTGTCTTCGGTCACTGTCATCGGCTCTCTGGTCATGATGCGGGAGACCGGTGTGGTCAGGAGCACCCGCTCGTAGTCCTCCCGCCCCATACCTAACAGCAGCCCGGGTTGGGCGCGACGGATGTCCCGATCCGTCACCATCCCCACGAGCCTGGAGTCTTTGGTGACCGGCAAATGACGGATGTGGTGCTTCCCGAGCATGGGCACAGCCTCTTTGAGGCTCGTCTGCTCGGACACTTGGTAAACGGGCTTTGACATGTACTCTCCGACTCGCATAGGAAAAACCTCTTTTCGTTGTGCTGGAAACCGACCTTACTAGTGTAACGCTGTGAAAGTCCTGATGCTCCTTGATTGCTCATACTGCGAGCGGCTTGCCCCCTGGAAGATCCCACGAAACGGCTTGGCCAGGGTGTGATTTAAGTGGTTAATGGACGCGGTGATCTCCGCTCGCCTTTCGCAAACCGATTTTCCGCCGCAGCAGTTCAATTCGCAGCGTATTCCTCGCCCTGAGAGGCAATCCGGCACGGGTGTTGGCTGAAAGCGAATACATGCGTCATTCACGTCACCGATTCAGGGAGACGCCAGGAGTCGCGCCCGGCCAGCGGCGGTCACGCGTTCACCTGCCCATCCCTTTCGCTAATCGACCTATGCACAAACCAGGCCAGGTCCAGGTCGCAATCTGCCGCCAGCTGCCGCGTCCTGGCATCACGGCCTGCCCGGGCGCTGACCTCGCGGACCGCCACGAAATCGGTGGGGACGCCAGGAATGGGCGAATCGGCCGACTGCCGTCGCGCACCATTCCAGCGCCCGCAGCCGAGCTACGATCCGTCGTGCAGGCGCCCCGACCCTCGACGGCTCGCGTTGCAGGCGGGAATCGATCGCAATGGCGACAATCTGGCTATTGTTCTGGTAGCCGAAGAGACATTTTGTCGCAGCATCGCGGCTGGAGACGTCAATGCCAGCGCGTCTGGATCGGCAGCCAAGGCTCCGCGACCGAGGTCAATGTCGAGGTCGCAGGCTTGGGCGACCAACCGCACGACCGCCTCCGAGCAGTGGATGTTGAGACGGTTGTCCAGGAGCAGGTGCCATTGGGCGCTCGCATCAGTCTGCGCGAGGAGCGTCTCGAGCCAGTTAGTTTTTCTTTTTCCGACGCTTAAGGCTAAAGTTGACGGCATTGCCCAGCCATGGGCGCACCTTCAAGATCGCCACCATGGCGATCGACCCCAAGGACAGCAACGTCGAGAAGCTGGTCGTCCGCCGCAACCTCTCCTTCGGGAAGCGAGCCCGAGGGCGTCTCTTCGTCCACAGCCCTCGCATGAGCGGTACCATCGACGTCAACGAAAAGGACACCCCTCTCAAGCGCTCCCGCGCTCAGGCAAGTGAATCCCGCTCGTTCGGATCCTGGTGATCAGGTGAGCTTCGCTGACGGGTATCCCTTGCTTCTCACATCGGAACAATCACTCGTTGATCTTAACGCCCGTCTCGACCAACCGATCCCAATGTCGCGCTTTCGACCGAATGTCGTCGTGAAGGACGCTGACGCTTTCGCAGAGGACACCTGGAAGAAGATCACAATCGGTTCGACGAAGTGCACCGTGCCGAAACTCTATGATCGCTGCGCGGTCACGTCGATCGACGAAAGCTCTTCTAGAAAAGGCAAAGAACCCTTGAAGACCCTGGCGTCTTATCGTCGGTGGGGTGGCGCTGTGTGGTTTGGCGCTTACGTGATCCCCAAGAGCACAGGACGACTTCAGGACCGGCTGCGGAGTTCGTGCTGGCATTGAGTATGGAGATGGCGGCCGGCAGGTTGCATCGGGTCAGCGGGACGCCCGCCGATGCCGAGAGTCCCGGATCTCCGAGAAGCGGATCAAGAGCAACTGGTTTGTTGCTATCCATACAGGCCGCACCCCATTGTCAACTATGCTACAACACCAACAAGGTTGTAGGCGCTCATAATTCATTATAAAAACAAATAGATAAATGATTTCCCCGAGTTTGGCGCGGGGCTTGCTATTATACTTTAGGAACAAGAGCGATCACAGTCAACCTGCTGCTTGCAACGATCAAACCGGTAGATTTCATCATGGCACTGCGTCAGTGCCGCATTTACGGCAAAGGCGGAATCGGGAAGTCTACGACCACGCAGAACCTTGTCGCGGGTCTGGCCGAGTTGGGTCCACGCGGGACGCAGCGTACGTTCGCCGATGCAACCCGGCTGGCGTCGTCGGCGGTCTATCCGAATCAGGCATTCAGCTACCGAGACAATGTGCTGGCGCTGCAATTCCATTTGGAAGTTGAACCCGATGCCTTGGTAAAGCTGGTACCTCGGTCATGCGCACGAAATTGGGTCAGTCGAAGGGCTGGCGGTTCCTGAACTACGGGAAGATGGCCAGCGCTATGGGCCAACGCTGCAAGGCCCGGCCCAGCAGGTATGGGCGAAGTGGCTGGAGTCTCTGGCTGCTCAGGGTACCGGTCGAGGCAGTGGCATGAGCCGCTGAGAATGCCTACGGGAGTTCTACTGATGGTAGGGGCTTACGGCTTAGGCTCTCGTGTCGTAATGACCAATATCGGTCGCCGTTGTTAGGTGTGCGGTTAAGGATCATTTCGATCACTACATTAATACCGGAGAGAAGGAAGATGAGTTTTAAACGCTATCGTTGTAGCACTTGCGCGCATATCTACGACGAAGCTATGGGTGACCCGATTTTCGGGGTGGCCCCGGGGACTCGATTTGATGACCTGCCAGACGAATGGTTTAGTTCGGTGTGTGGTGATCCTCGCGAAAGTTTTGAATGTGTCGGTTTGTCCGAGCATGCGCAAGCCATTGGCGAGCGCAACAACGACCGGGAAGGCGATCCTATTGTGATTGTTGGCGCTGGGATCGGCGGTTGGTACATCGCCGAGCAACTGCGCCAAATGGGTGCCAAAAACCCGATCACCATCGTCACGAAAGATGATGGCGACTACTACTACAAGCCGCACCTGTCGGTGTCCGTTTCCAGCAAGTCACGTGCTG
>NZ_JCAQIA010000071.1:0-4639 GCF_059621085.1 Halochromatium sp. NSM3
ATATCGTAACCGGCTGATCTTAAATGTTGTTTTTATGCACCTTAAAAGGGCTGGTATCTTGGACTTGGACAATAGATCTGATCAAGTGATACCCAAATCTGCCTAAACTCGGTGCCCTGGATCAGTGATCCGGTCATTATCGACGCTGAGATCCAACTGAAGTTGAATCGATTTCCAGCCGAACCATCACACAAATTTGCAATGGACTGAATCTATGAGCGTCTTAATCCCCGACCCCCAACCCTCCATCACTCAGTTGGAAGTGCGCGATACCACGAATGCCGCCGTCAATGGCTGTGATGCGTATAACAGCTGGGGCGATCACTGCGCTGGTTACATGCGGAGCCCAGGATGCTAGGACTGACAGGCGCCACCGGCTTCGTCGGCCGCCAAATCCTCCGCGCGCTCATGGAACGCGATCAGCCGGTTCGCGTCATCAAGCGCCCCGGCTCCAAATGGCCAGACACGCCAGCAGAACCGGACGGCCTGGAGATTGCCACCACGGCTGACCTGTTCGCCGAAACCGACGCTGGCCTCGATGCCCTCACCGCTGGCATCGATACCCTGATTCATGCCGCTTGGTATGCCGAGCCCGGTCAGTACCTGACCTCCGAACGCAATCTCGACTGCCTGAACGGCACGCTGCGCCTCGCGCAAGCCTTCCAACGCACCGGCGGACGGCGCTTCATCGTCATCGGCACCTGCTTTGAATACGATGTCCAAGCGCGCGTACTCAGTGCAGAGACCCCATTGCGGCCTGGAACCCTCTATGCCGCCGCCAAGGCTTCGACCTTCCAACTCCTGAGCCAACTCTTGCCTGCGGCCGGGATCGCGTTTGCCTGGTGCCGCCTGTTCTACCTCTATGGCGAAGGTGAGGACGCGCGCCGGCTGGTACCGCATCTGCGTGCCCGCCTATCCGCTGGCGAGCCCGCCGAACTGACTAGCGGCCGGCAGATTCGCGATTTTCTCGATGTGCGCGAGGCCGGTGAGCGCATCGCTGCCGTTGCCCTCGGTGAGCGCCAAGGCGCCATCAACATCTGCTCCGGGGTGCCGATCACTGTTCGCCAACTGGCCGAGCAGATTGCCGATGAATACGGTCGCCGAGACCTCCTGCACTTTGGTGCGCGGCCGGACAACCGCTTCGATCCGCCCTGTGTGCTGGGCATCCCCGATGGAGACCTACAACATGGCGGTGCCTGAAACCCTGCTCTATGAGCAGCGCGACTTTCCGATCTTCCAAAACCGCATGTACGCCAGCGCCGAAGCGGGGCGCGCCTGTCCGCGCGGCGACATTCGGTTGGTTCAGGATGCCACGACTGGGCTGATCTATAACCAGGCCTTTCGCCCCGAGCGGATGGCCTACGATCAGCACTACCAGAACGAACAGGCGGTCAGCCCGGTCTTTCAGCGTCATCTGGAACAGGTCGCCGACCTGGTCGAGCGCTATCTGGGGCGCGATGGGCTGATCGAGGTCGGCTGCGGCAAAGGCTATTTTCTCGAACGGCTACTCGCGCGTGGTGTCGGCATTCGCGGCTTCGATCCGGCTTACGAAGGCGATCACCCGGCAATCGAACCGCGTGCGTTTGACCCGCAAGTCGGTCTGACCGCCAAGGGTGTGGTGCTGCGGCATGTGCTGGAGCATCTGCAGACCCCGTTTGAATTCCTGCGGCAAGTGCGCGACGCCAACGGCGGCGCTGGGCTCATCTACATCGAGGTGCCCTGCCTGGAGTGGATCGGCCAGCAGCGAGCCTGGTTCGACATCTTCTATGAGCATGTCAACTATTTTCGGCCCAGCGACTTCCGTCGCCTCTTTGGCGAGGTTGTCGCTGCAGGGCATCTGTTTGGTGGGCAATATCAGTATGTCGTCGCCGAATTGGCCTCCTTGCGGCGACCCTTAGCAGAAGACCAAGACGCCTTCCAACTGCCGGATGACTTCCTTTCATCATTGGCAGACCGCAGACCGCAGACCGCAGACCGCAGACGGTTGCCGGTCGGCGTCTGGGGTGGTGCCTCCAAGGGCGTCATCTTCGCACTGCTGCGCGAACGTCTCGGACAACCCGTCGACGTGGTGATCGACCTGAACCCGGCAAAACAGGGCCTTTACCTGCCAGCGACTGGCCTTCGGGTGCATGCACCCGACGCAGGACTCGCCAAGTTACCAGCGGGTTCTCCGCTCTACATCATGAATTCCATCTACGCCGACGAGATCAAAGCCATGTCAGGCGGCCACTACACCTACATTGGGATCGAACATGACGGAATTTGAGCAAGCGGTCCAAGCGCGACTTCAGGCCGTTGAACACAACGATGGCCTGATGGCCGCTGGTCAAGCCTTCATGCAGGCGACCATCCTGTCGCAATATTCCTACAACTTCTTCTGGCAAGGCCGGCCCATCATCCAATACCCCCAGGATATGATGGCGATGCAGGAGTTGATCTGGTCAATCAAGCCCGACCTGATCATCGAAACCGGCATCGCCCACGGCGGCTCGCTGATCTTCAGCGCATCGATGCTCGCGCTGCTCGACTACTGCGAAGCCGCAGAGCAGGGCAAAACGCTCAATCCAGCGCACCCCAAGCGCCAGGTCATCGGCCTCGACATCGACATCCGCGCCCACAACCGCGCCGCCATCGAAGCCCATCCCATGGCCAGCCGCATCCAGATGATCCAAGGCTCCTCCATCGCCCCCGAGATCATCGAGCAGGTACAGACGGCGGCTCAGGGCCATGAGCGCATCCTCGTCTGCCTGGACTCCAACCACACCCACGACCACGTCCTCGCCGAGCTGGAAGCCTACGCCCCGCTGGTCACCCCCGGCAGCTACTGCGTGGTGTTTGATACCATCATCGAAGACCTGCCGGCCGACATGTTCCCCGATCGCCCCTGGGGACCGGGCGATAATCCCAAGACCGCTGTGCATGCGTACCTCAAGACCCACCCGGAGTTCGAGATCGACAAGCAGATCGACCACAAGCTGCTGATCAGCGTGGCGCCGGATGGGTATTTGCGGCGAGGTCAGTTATGAAGCGGGACAAGCGCATTGCTGCGTTACGGACCAACCCAAAGGCAGTCCGATTCGAGGATGCTTGCCGCATTGCCGAGGCATTGGGATTTGAATGCCAGGGCGGGCAAGGCTCACATCAGACCTATGGCCGTGTTGGCGAGCCGGTCCTGCTGAATTTTCAGAACCGGGCGGGTTACATCAAGCCCGATCAAGCCAGGCAATTGATCGAAATGGTGGAAAAGTATGAATCCGGCCAATAGATACCTCGTGGAGATTTTCTGGAGCGATGAAGACGAGGGTTTCATTGCCATCGCCCCGGATTTGCCAGGCTGTTCCGCATTTGGCGACACCCAGCAAGAAGCCTTGCACGAAATGAACGCGGCCATGGCTTCTTGGCTAGAAGCTTGTGCAACGATGAATCGCCCCCTCCCAGAACCCAAAGCTCAACCCCAGCGAATCGCTGCGTGATTCGAGTGTCAACCACACCGCTCTGTGCAAAGGTCGACATCGGCTTTCACGCCCTGGTCCGATCACTCCTAGCGGCGCTGCAACCCGATGTGCCACAGTTTCGCGACATCCTGCACGATCTCTCAGCCCGTGGCGAGCAGTGCTGGATGAGTCGCGGCGAACTGCTCGAGCCGTTCGCGGTCGCAATCGAGCGCGGCGACGCGGGCACCTTCGGCGAACAGGCGCTCGGCGAGGGCGCGGCCAAAACCAGCGGCGGCGCCGGTGATGCGTGCAGGTTTCTGGCGAAGATCCACTGGCGCTAAGCGGCCGATTCCTGCTCGAGATCCCACGCCGGAAAAGCCAAGGCACCGGGATGACATGTGAGCGCGCGAGCGAGGGCCTTGGCCTGCTCGATGTCGAGGGGCGAGCGCTCGGCTTCGATGGCGACCAGCGCCGCCAGGGGCAATCCGGCGCGGACGGCGAGTTCTTTTTGACTGAAACCTTGAAGCTCACGCAGGATACGCACGGACTCTCCAGACGAAACCTCGATACTGCGCGTGGCTGGGTGAAATTCGTTCATGTCACTTTCTCCGGTAATCATGCAGCATGCGCGGTGGCGACGAAGGAGTAGGGCGTGGTGATGACCTCGCCGGTGATGCTCTACCGACGCGAGGCACCTGACATGGCCTACACCCTGGAACAATTCCTCCGCGAGACCCACGAGATGGTCATCGACGAGGCCATCCGCAGCGACCCCGACGCGATTCTCCAGCGGTTCGATCCCGAGGATCGGCTCAAGGGGCTTGATTCCGCCACCATCGAAGCCTGGTTCGCCAAGCAGAAATCAAACAACGAACGCGATTGATCTCGTCCTTCTCGCCGCACGCCGTCCAGCGCATCTTCCAGGCCCAAGAGTTGCGCCTCTGGGATGTCGAACAGCTGTCTACGCATGGCGGCAGCCTGCGCGTTTACGGCATCCACGCCGACGACCCGCGCCCGAGCACTCCGGCAGTGATCGACCTGCTCGCCACCGAACGACAGCAGGGCCTGCTCGACCTCAGCACCTACCAAGCCTTCCAGCCGCGCGCCGACCACATCAAGAACGACCTCCTCGCCCATCTGCTAGCGAACAAGCGCGCCGGCCGCCGCATCGCCGCCTACGGCGCCGCCGCCAAAGGCAACACCCT
>NZ_JCAQIA010000072.1:0-4546 GCF_059621085.1 Halochromatium sp. NSM3
AAACTCTTGGCGCAAGCGGCAGCCCGTTCTCGACGGTCACCTTAAAAGGGCTGATGGTTTAGTGGTAAAAAGGCAACGCATTGATCATGGCTTAGTGCGATTCAAAGTGTATCGTCCAAATAATGATAAAACAGCAGTGGAGGAGTGTGAAACCTTAGAATGCACACAGGATGACTTTGTTGCTTTTCTACAAACTGGCATAGTCCGTACAAGAGAAAATAAGCTCTTGAATCTATTCACAGAAAATGCCTAAGAATCAATTAAAGGGGCCTGGTTGGAATTGTTTTCCAGGCAAAGAATCAGCGCAGAATCAATCGCCTAACGATTGCCTCCAGTCCGACCGCTCGCTTCGCTCGCGGCGGCTGAGGCTGGCGTTAGCATTCTTGCAGTACCAATGAACGGAGAAGTTATGACTTTTATTAAGGAAGCCCCTAAAAATATTGATGAGCTAGTGAAGGATGCCAATCGAAAGCATTCTTGGAAAACGCGGCTGTCCGCTCTGAATGAGTTGCGAAAGTATGATTGCCCGCAATCACGAGATGTAATAATCAGACTCGCTCTGCACGATAAAGTGTACAAAGTGAAAGAAGAGGCATTTCGTGCTGCCCAAGCTTTGGGATTAACCAAAAATGGAAAGCCGATTCGGTTAGGCAAGAAAGATATCGGTTACAAGCCGTCTGACTTCACAAAGCTATTCCAAAGAATTAAGCGTGATAAAAAAATGGACGAGTTTGATCTTGCGGTTTTCAAGGAAACCTTCGAGATCTTGAATCCGGAAATGCTGGATGTGATGTCTTTTGAAAAAGGTAGCAAGCTGGATGCTTGGATTGAAAACACGTTCAATGGGCTGCCTAAAAAATAGGTATTCAATGCTAACAAGGCCAGGCACGGCGACGTCTTTTTCGTTGCGGCTTCGCCTTCACTACAAAGCCGCGCGTGCTGGCGGCGTTGGGCAGCATCACCAGACCCGCTCATTCGCCGTTTGAGCCGCGTTCAATGCCAAGGTGTGAGCCCGGCCGTTGGATGACCGGCGCCAGTAACCAAGGGTACAATATGCCGCATGTCTGAAAATTCTCCAGAACAATACCGTGTCCTCTCACTCTTTTGCGGCGGAATGGGCCTTGACATAGGCATTGAGCGCACCGGTCGCTTTCGAACTGTAGTTTGTATCGAGAAGGAGCCGGCCTTCTGCGAAACAATACGGAAGAACCGAGATGCTGGAAGGCTTCCGAGGGACTTGCGTGTCTTAGAAGCCGATTTGTCCAAGCTCGATCCGGCGGCTGCGTTCGACGAGTTAGGGATTGATCCCACCTCCATAGATGTCGTAGTCGGTGGTCCGCCGTGCCAGTCTTTCAGTACTGCTGGGAGACGAGGAACTACGCAAGATCCGCGTGGTACCCTCCTATGGGATTTTCTTCGATTTATCTCTTTTGTCGAGCCAAAAATTTTCCTTATGGAGAACGTAAGGGGGCTTCTTTCGGCTGCTCTGAGGCATCGGCCAATTGCAGAAAGACCGGAAAAGGGCGGCGCGCCACTGTCCGAGGAGGAGGAGGCAGGGTCAGTTGTGCGCCTATTTGCCAAAGACCTTTCGGTTATCAATGGCGGTTATCATTTAGATATCTTTGAGGTAAATGCCGTAAATTATGGGGCGCCTCAGTTACGTGAGCGTGCGCTGTTTATTGGCAATAAATTCGGCAAGCTTGTTGAGTTTCCGTCACCTACTCACGGACCCAGCCATAACACAGAGGCGCAACGGAGCCTGTTCGAAGAGCCCCGCCTTCTACCTTGGCGCACTCTGGGTGATGCGCTAAGTGGCTTAGATGACCTTAATCCACAGATTATGGACTTTAGCCCTCGGAAGAAAGGTTTCCTTTCAATGGTGCCTGAGGGGTCTAACTGGCGGAGCCTTCCTGAAAACGTGCAAAAGGAGTCTATGGGGCGGGCGTGGCACGCTAAGGGTGGGAGGTCAGGATGGTGGCGTCGCTTGACTTTGGATCTTCCTTGTCCGACGTTGGTAACAATGCCGAACCATGCGAGTACATCTCTCTGCCACCCTATAGAGACGCGCGCATTGTCGATTAGGGAGTACGCGCGCATTCAAGAATTTCCGGATGATTGGCAGTTCTGCGGCACGTTGTCACAGCAATATGCGCAGGTTGGTAATGCCGTACCAACTAGGCTTGGCCACGTTGCGGGCGATGTAATCGCCAAGGAGCTTGATAAGATTCGTGTGCAAGGAGAGCCCGCAGAGGCAATTGGCTCTTTTGAGCCGCGAATCGTCTACCTACAGTCGCATGTGCGAACTCGCCAGTGGTTCAAGGGAGGGGAAACACTTGTTTGGGAGAACGGCGACGGAAACGAGAAAGTCAGATACGCTGAGCCCAAGACGTTGCGAAAGTTGAGGAGCGTTTAGAAAATGGCCCGAGGTCATGCTGGCCTACCCAAGGCGCAAAAACGAACACTATCCCGCCAGTTGCTTCTGCGACAGCTACTACAAATCGACAATGAAGAGGCACGCCGATCACGAGTGTTGCGGCTTGAGAACTCTTTTCGAGTCAAGATCGAAACGCATATATTGTCTCTCCCAGCTCAGGATGCGATTTTTCAGAAGTTTAATACTAGCCCCTATGTGCTCTTAATTCACGCACGTCAGAGAAATTACTCCAAGGTTAGCGAGATTGAGGCGGATATTCTTCCGGCAAAGCAGTTTTCCTCGATGGAAACCTCTGCTGGAAGAATGGTTGAGGAAGTCGTATTGCCCGAGTACGGATGGGAGTGTGTGGCTAGCGAGATGCATTCATCGAACTCGGCGTTAGATGGAAAACGAATTGACTCAGATGTGTATCACCTCGCTACTCTGAAGAGTGGGCCGCGATGCCTTAATGATGAGATGAGCGAAAATTTTGCGGATGCAGTTCTGGGAAATTATGAGTCATGGGCTGAGGAGTCTGGTTGTAGGCGAATCGATTTTACCTATGGGGTGCTGTACGGGACAGAGAAGCTTTCAAGCAAGAAGGACTGGCACATCCTACGAAACATTAGGCAAAAGTCAGGAACGGCCTTAACGACTTCTCCAGATCAGCAATGGACGTGCCAATTTGTAGATAAGGGAATCACCGTTGACGTGACGGTGCGAATTGGCCTGGATTGGTGGCAGCATCTCGGCGGAGAACTATGCTTTATAGAGGTATTTGCCGCACTCATTCGGGCGTGCGTGAATGTTGGAATGCCAGATTCAAACGCTTATGAATACACCATCCGCGATCTGAACGAAATTGTATCGATATACGGCGTTCGTGAGGAATATAACGTTTCATTGCTACAGCGAAGTCAGCTTCCTTGGCTGTTTCTGATGGCAAGGCATTTCTGTGATGAACTCGTAGATTGAAGGCTGTGCCCAACGAGGGCATCCAGCCGACGCCGCGAATAGCGGCGCGGCTGATGCTTGCGTTAGCAGACACAGAAAACCTGGAGCGGAAATAATTGAAACGCAGAGTTTATGTTGAAACTTCTGTCATTAGTTATTTGGCTGCATGGCCGAGCAAAACTATTATCGGCGCTGCTCACCAACAAATAACATCAGCATGGTGGGATCAGCGAAGTGAGTATGACTTGTTCGTGTCAGAGTTGGTATTAAGGGAATGCGCTGCTGGCGACCCTAACGCAGCTCAAAGGCGTTTGGGAATAGTCGAAAGCATTCCGCTTTTAGTTGCAACAGAGGAGTCATATAGACTTGCGGAGACCATTCTGCGAAAAGGAATAATTCCAGCGAAGGCAGCAGAGGATAGTTTGCATATCGCGATTGCAATAAGTCACGCGGTCGATTATTTGTTGACATGGAAT
Organism: Halochromatium sp. NSM3; assembly: GCF_059621085.1. Taxonomy (NCBI): domain Bacteria; kingdom Pseudomonadati; phylum Pseudomonadota; class Gammaproteobacteria; order Chromatiales; family Chromatiaceae; genus Halochromatium; species Halochromatium sp. NSM3. The sequence goes on from NZ_JCAQIA010000072.1 coordinate 3,844, forward strand.
TGCAAGCACATCGCAAACCCAGAACTGCAAAGAAAGATCATGGATTATCTCAGCGAGCAAGGACAGTTTTTACCGTTCATTTGTACGCCAGAAGAACTCCTAGGAGAAGAAAATGGCAATTGATGAAATCATAGATGAAGTCAGAGCTAACAGAGATGCTCATGCCGCAAAGTTTAACTACGATTTGCGCGCAATTTATGAAGATTTGAAGAGATCTGAAACAGAGCGTATTAATATGGGGCGCCCCTTTGTTGAGCCACCGGAAGAACATGAATATGCTAACAAGTCGCTTCACCGGATCACTGCTCCGCTATCGCTCCGCAGTGGTCTGTGAGCTTGGTCGTTAGGGCGCGAAAATAGAGTCAAGACAATATGCCCGAGATCACACGTTTTTACGGAATCATCATTAAGCTCTTCTTTGGCGATCATCCGCCACCACATTTTCATGCGGTGTATGGAGAGCATAATGCTATTTTTAACATGGAAACATTGGAAATGATTGAGGGCGATCTCCCTTCAAGAGCACGGAAGCTAATAGTCGAGTGGGCCAACTTGTATCAATCCGATCTTAAAGAAATGTGGAAATCACAGGAATTTAAGAAACTGCCGCCGCTGCAATAGCCATGGATATCCCAAAAGTTCAAAGCGCGATACCTCAAGGAGGACATTTCCTTATCGTATTTTTCTCGAATGGAAAAAAGAA
>NZ_JCAQIA010000093.1:0-977 GCF_059621085.1 Halochromatium sp. NSM3
CTTAGAGGCTGTTTAGAAAGTCGGAGGGAATGGGTTTCATATCAATCACGTTGCATAAGCAATCTGATTGTCGCAGAGGTCGCGAAGCAGAAGCCGGATTGAAGCGATATAGATTTGTGCTTGACTCGAATTCGGATCACGCTCGTCGTCTTTGCTCAAACGACGTGCGCGAGAGAACCAAGCGAAACTGCGTTCGACCACCCATCGACGGGGGAGGACATGAAAGCCCTTTGCTCCTTGTTGCTTTTTCACGACCTCGAGGACGCACTGGAACTGGGCAAGGACCCAGTCGTGGAGTTCTCGGCCAATGTCGGCGCTGTCGGCCCAGATCTTCCGGATGGTGTCGGCGGCTTGAAACAGCTTCTCCAGCACCTCGGGGGCGGCTTTGCCATCGTTGATCCCCGCCGAGTGCACGACCGCGACGATCAGATAACCCATTGTATCGACGACAATGTGGCGCTTGCGACCCTGGATCAGCTTGCCGCCGTCGAACCCGGATTCGATGCGTGATTCCGGGGTGCCTTTGACGCTTTGACTATCGATGATCGCCCCTGATGGTTGCGGGTGACGCCCGGCGCGTTTGCGTGCAAGCTGCCGCAACACGTCGTGAATGATCTCCAAGGTGCCGTCCTTGCGCCACTTGGTGTCGTGGTAGAACACCACCGAGTGGGGCGGGAAATCCTTCGGCAGCGATCGCCACTGGCAGCCCGTCTTGTTGACGTAGAAAATGGCATTGAGCACGGCGCGAAGATCATGTTCAACCGGGCGACCCTTGGTCGTCGCCTGGGCCTCAGTGAGGAGTGGACCGATGATGTCCCATTCCGCATCGGTGACGTCGCTATCAGAGCCCTTGCGCGTTGGATGCCGCTCTGGATTCATTGCAAGCCCCCCAATGAACTGGCGAGTGAACTGCTTATCGCCGAATATCATGGAGATGATGTTATAAAAATCAAGGCTTTAGTTTCCAAACAGCCTCT